>CAIWLA010000303.1 GCA_903913345.1 uncultured Magnetococcales bacterium
GGACGTTGGTGATGATGCCGATCTGTGGTCTGGCCATCCGGGCCAGATGGGCAATCTCCCCCGCGCCGCTCATCCCCAGTTCGACCACCAGTGCCTGGCAATGGTCGGGCATGGCCAACAGGGTCAGAGGCAGGCCGATATGGTTGTTCAAATTGCCACGGGTGGCGTGGACCGTCGTAAACCGTTGCTGCAAACAGCGGGTCAGCATCTCCTTGACCGTGGTCTTTCCGCAGGAGCCGGTGACTGCCAGAACCAGAGGATTGACCCGGTTGCGCCAGGTATGGGCCGCCTCGCCCAGGGCGTGCAACACATCATCCACCCTCACCACCGGCACCGGTGGGAGGCGAGCGGGGAGACGTTCCACCAGCAATGCCGCACAGCCGGCGGCCACCGCCTGGTCAATAAAATCATGTCCATCAAACCGGTCACCCCGCACAGCGGCAAACAGTTCGCCGGGTCGAATGGTTCGGCTGTCGATGGAGACCCCGCGCAGGGGAAGATCCACGGCAACATCGCCAAAAAGAGAGAGGGTAATGGACACCTGAAACACCTCTTGTCGAGTGGGGAAAGGGAGCCAAGGCCACGTCTGGCTTTCGTTATACTCCAGTACGGGAGGTTTGTCTCGTCGATTGAATGGAGGGTGGGGACTCACCTTGAACAAAACCGGATAGTGTGACGCTTTAACCAGCCCGTTGGTATTTTTTCAAACCGTCAAATCTTCCACTTCATCCTCTTCCACCTCTTTGCCCTCGGCCAGCAGTTGGCGGTATTCCCGATGGCTGTGGATTGCGGAAAAGAGATAGGCCCAACTCATCAAAAACAGCGTGGAGGCCATCTGGATGGTCAACACCGCGATAAAAATGACCACACCCACCAGGGCCAGAAAGGGGCGTTGGCGATGCCAGTGAAAATCTTTCATGCTGCGAAAACGGATGGTGCTGACCATCAACATGCCCAACACGAAGGTCAGAAACAGGGGCAACCAACGCCACAGACCGACCGTATTGCCCTCTTCTGCCGGAATGCCCCACGCCTGATAGAAGAGGATCATCGCCGAGACAACGGTGGCCGCCGCCGGAATGGGCAGCCCCTGGAAATAGCGTTTGGAGACCCGTTCATCCTGGATGACGTGCTGTTGTACATTAAAACGGGCCAGGCGCAAGGCACCACAGACCGCATACAAAAAGGCAGCCGCCCAACCCACGCGGTCAAAGGGTTTCAAGGCCCAGAGATAGATCAGCACCGCCGGGGCAATACCAAAGGAGAGAAAATCCGCCAGACTGTCATATTCCTTGCCAAAGGCTGAGGTGGCGTTCATGGCCCGTGCCACCCGTCCATCCAGGCCATCAAACACCCCGGCCGCCACGATGGCCTGGGCACTGTCTTCATAGTTGCCCCGCAGGGCGGCCATGATGGCAAAAAAGCCAAAAAACATCCCCCCGGTGGTCAGCAGATTGGGAAAGATATAAACCCCCTTTTTTTGTTGAGCAACTCACTCATGAGTTGGCCTCCAGATAGGCCATCACCGTCTCGCCCGCCCGGGTCTGGTCTCCCAGGCTCACCGCCAACCGGGCAGACAAAGGCAGATAGAGATCCACCCGCGAACCAAACCGGATCAGGCCGAAACGTGCACCCTGCATCACCTCCTGTCCGTGTTGCAGACGGCAGACGATGCGTCGGGCGATCAATCCCGCCACTTGCACAAAAGTCAATATCACCCCTCCGGGGGAGGTCACCAGAATTTCCATCCGCTCATTTTCGAGCGATGCCTTGTCCAGTGCGGCATTGAAAAAACGTCCCGGATGATAGGAGATCTCCGTCACCCGGCCACCAATCGGGCAACGATTGACGTGGACGCTAAATATGTTCATAAAAATAGAGCACTTGCGTGCCGCCTGACCGGACAGGGGGGCGGAGATGACCTCTTCGATGGCGATCACCCGGCCATCCGCCGGGGCGATGACCAGTCCCTCACCGGCGGGTGCCTGGCGTTCCGGGTCGCGAAAAAACCAGATGCACCATCCGGACAGAATCCAGAGCAGCAGGGAGCCAGGGCGGGAGGGGCAGACGACCTCCCCAGCCAGGGCGACGCCAACAAATGCGGCTATGAAGGGCCACCCTTCCACGGCGACTGGGCTACGCATGACTGAAGTCTCTCAAAACAGGGGCGAATGGAACAAATCCGCTCGCGCGGGCATTTATCAGGGGTCCAGGGGGATTATCCCCCTGGTGGGGTCCAGGGGCAAGGCCCCTGGTGGGGTCGGGGGCAAAGCCCCCGTCCTAATTCTTGCTCTTGTCCACCAGTTGTCCTTTTTGAATCCAGGGCATCATGGCGCGCAGATTGCGGCCCAACTCTTCGATGGGGTGTTGTTGTCCTCGGCGTCGCATGGCCTGGAACCGGGGGCGTCCGGCCATGTTTTCCAGGATCCATTCCCGTGCAAACTCGCCGCTTTGAATCTCTTCCAGAATCCGTTTCATCTCCCGTCTGGTTTCGTCGGTGATGATCCGTGGTCCACGGGTCACATCGCCATATTCTGCCGTATTGGAGATGGAGTAGCGCATGTTGGCGATACCCCCTTCATAGATCAGATCGACGATCAATTTGGTTTCGTGCAGACATTCAAAGTAGGCCATTTCCGGGGCATAACCGGCCTCCACCAGGGTGTCAAAGCCGGCCTGGATCAGGGCGGAGATGCCGCCGCAGAGGACGGCCTGTTCCCCGAAGAGATCCGTTTCGGTCTCTTCCTTGAAGGTGGTTTCGATGATGCCGGCCCGTCCGCCGCCGATGGCGGAGGCGTAGGCCTGGGCGGTCCGTCTGGTTTCACGGGAAAAATCCTGATGGATGGCGATCAGGGTGGGGACGCCGCCACCACGGGCATATTCGGCCCGCACCAGATGTCCCGGTCCTTTGGGGGCAGCGAGAAAGACATCGCACTCCAGGGGTGGCTCGATCTGCCCAAAGTGAATGTTGAAGCCATGGGCGAAGGCCAGCGAGGCACCCGGTTTGATGTGGGGTGCAATCGATTCACGATAGATGCGGGCCTGGTGTTCATCCGGGGCCAGCAGCATGACCACATCCGCGCCCGTCACCGCCTGGGCAATATCGGCCACGGCCAGACCGGCATTCTCCGCCTTTTTCCGGGAAGTGGAGTCGGCGCGCAGGCCAACGATCACGTTCATGCCGGAATCCTTCAGATTCTGGGCATGGGCATGGCCTTGGGAACCATAGCCGATGATGGCTATTTTTTTGGATTTCAGGTGCGCCAAATCTGCGTCACGGTCATAAAACACTTTCATTCAAGGGATTCCTTGTGCTTGCAAAAGGTGGATATGTTTTTACTGTTTTCGACTGCCGCGGGCGAGGGCCACCTGACCGGTGCGCACCACCTCCGCCACCCCGAACGGTTCCAGCATGGCCAGGCAGGCATTTAATTTATCATTATCCCCCGTGACCTCGATGAC
>CAIWLA010000304.1 GCA_903913345.1 uncultured Magnetococcales bacterium
CAAAAACCTCAACTAATTTCTGCCCCACAGCGATGCCCATATCAATCTTCATGTCCTTCACGAGTCGGGCATTCTTCGGCATCTGGCTTGATTGTCGCCACTTGTACAGAGCATCGACTATGTCGGCATGACGCGAAAGGTAATCGATCTCGCTCGATCTCCGCCCCTTGCGCCTGCCACCAGATTCCGAGTAAAAGTCGTTAAATTCTGCATCCTTGCGCCGAAAATCGGGAGAATCAATATTACCGGTCCGAACCGCTTCCTTGAAGCGCACAACGGTGTCTATATATCGAGTGGCGGAGCGACTTGCTGCCAAGCCTTCTGTCGGCATCACAAGTATACCTTTTCGAATATCTCCTGTTGAATCTGCGACATCTTTCAGGTGTGAATCGCTCCAAATGATGAATTTTGATTTGCCTACACCTTTCACACCACCACCGACACGTCCCGAGTGCATCAGATAGACTGATCCAGTGTTGTTATCCCGAGCGAAGAAACCGCCGAGTCGGTCATTGCGCCCCTCATACGGAGAATTGATCTCGACAGAGATTTTTAGATCCTGCTCCTCATTATAGAGACCGAACCAGTTCATGCGTCGATGATTCGAGACTCCCGAGTTGTCAAAATCCGCAGACCGAAACCAATAATGACCATCGGTGAATATTTTTGCGTCGCGGATCTGTCCACCCTGATAGCCGATATTTTTTCTATCCGTCCGCGCAAACTCCCGTTTAAACGTGGATTCCAACTTGCTCTGTGCGCTGGCGATTTCCTTCTTCGACTCCAACAGAAAAAACATTATCCCCCCCTTTTTTATACTGACAGATTCATGAAACCGGCGCGTCGCAAAATTCACCGGACAATTTTTATTGTTGCATATAATGGGTCTGCATGAGCGTTATCTCACCCCCAATGGGTAACACCAAGGGGTAATAATTGCCAAAAAACGCCCCAACATGCAAAACTTTCAGTAAACCTATCAAACAGACACAAAAAAACTGGCGGATGGGGAGGGATTCGAACCCCCGGTGCCTTTCGACACGACGATTTTCAAGACCGTTGCCATAAACCACTCGGCCACCCATCCATAAAGGCAGGATTTTTATTGTTCCGACTTCAACACAGAGATCCCCCCCATATAGGGGCGCAACACATCGGGAATGACCACAGAGCCATCCGCCTGCTGATAATTTTCCAGAATGGCCACCAACGTCCGACCCACCGCCAAACCGGAACCATTCAGGGTATGCACCGGATCCACCTTCCGGCTCTCCTGACGACGCAGCCGGGTCTGCATCCGACGCGCCTGGAAATCACCCGTGTTGGAACAAGAGGAGATCTCCCGATACCGACCCTGACCAGGCAACCAAACCTCCAGATCATAGGTCTTGCGCGCCGAAAAACCCAAATCTCCCGTACACAACGCCACCACCCGATACGGCAGCACCAACTGCTGCAATACCGCCTCGGCATCACGGGTCAACTGCTCTAAAGCCGCCTCGCTCTCCTCCGGGCGGGTGATCCAGACCAGTTCCACTTTATCAAATTGATGCTGACGAATCAAACCCCGCGTAGCCTTGCCCGCCGAACCGGCCTCACGGCGAAAACAGGCGGTCCAGGCCACCATGCGCATGGGCAGGGCATCCTCCTCCAGAATCTGCCCCCGCACCAGATTGGTTACCGGCACCTCCGCCGTGGGAATCAGGAAAAGGGGATCATCACGGGTGGCAAAGAGATCCTCCTCAAACTTGGGCAACTGCCCCGTCCCGAACAGACTCTCCCGATTGACCAGAAAAGGGGGCAATACCTCCGTGTAGCCATGCGGACCCGTGTGCAGGTCCAACATGAAATTGATCAAGGCACGTGTCAAACGGGCACCACTCCCCCGCAATACCGTAAAACGGGCACCCGCCACCCGGACACCCGCCTCAAAATCCAGAATACCCAACGACTCCCCAATCTCCCAATGATTTTTGGCCGGAAAAGAGAACGGCTCCGGTTGGTCCGCCAACGGCCAACGGCGCAGCTCCACATTGTCATTCTCATCCCGACCCAACGGCACCGAATCGTCCGGCAGATTGGGCAAACTGGCCACCGCCGCCACCACCTCTTCCTCTTTGGCCCGCAACGCCAACTCCAACTCCTTGAGCCTCGGAGCCAACGTCTGCATCTCCGCCAGCCACGTCGAGGCATCCCCCTGCTGTCCCTTGAGATGGCCTATCGCACGGGAAATTTCAGTGCGCCGACCTTGCAAAGCCTCCGTCTCGGCCTGCACGGCCCGCTTTTCCCGATCCAGGGCGTGAACCCGCTGCAAATCATGTCCCTTGCCCCGACGGGCCAGACGCCCTTCCACCCACTCTGGATCGTCTCGAATCTGTTTGAGATCCAACACCGATTATACCTCCTCTACCGGCCCGTCCTGCCCGCCATCCTGGCTCTCAACCGCCTCCGCACCCGGATTATCGGCCATCTCCTCCTCCAGATCCACCTCCACTTCCACCTCCGCAATGCGGGCCACCGAGACCAACCGCGCGCC
>CAIWLA010000305.1 GCA_903913345.1 uncultured Magnetococcales bacterium
ATAGTGTTTCAACCGTTTCCACAAGGTGGTGCGTGACATGCCCAACTGTCGGGCGGCCTCCACCTTGTTGCCTGAGGATGCCTGCAACACGCGCAGAATCGCCTCTTTTTCTGCCGACAGGTCGGGTGGACGGTAATAATGAATCCACTTTTCCTCCACAAGGGGGGGCGACTCCTTTGGCTGCCTGGACAACGCCTCAGGCAGGTGGTCAGGCCGGATCAGCTCTCCTTCCCCCTGCACCAGGGCATATTCCAGGGCATTACCCAACTCGCGCACATTGCCCGGCCATGGGTAGGAGGCCATCACGGCCAAGGCCTCTTCGGATAAACCAACCCGTTCGCGTCCAGAGGGTTTTTTTATCTGATCCAGAAGTGTTTGCGCCAGCAAGGGCAAGTCTTCCATCCGCTCGCGCAAGGCTGGAACACGCAAGGGCAACACATTGAGACGATAGTAGAGATCCTCCCGAAATCGACCGGTTTGCACCATGGAGAATAGATCCCGATTGGTGGCGGCCACTACCCGCACATCGATCGATCTGGACAGGTTTTCCCCTAAACGTTCTATTTCACGCTCCTGCAATACCCGCAACAGCTTGACCTGAATGGACGGAGAAATCTCGCCGATCTCATCCAACAGAATGGTACCACCATGGGCGGCCTCAAACCGACCCACACGCGCGGTGTTCGCCCCGGTAAAAGCCCCCTTGGAGTGTCCGAACAATTCGGACTCCAACAAGTTTTCCGGGAACGCCGCACAATGAACCCGGAGATACGGTTCCCGATGACGATGGGAATTTTCATGCAACGCACGCGCCACCAATTCCTTGCCGGTGCCGCTCTCCCCCAGGATCAGGACCGTCGCATCACTCTGGGCGGCGCGCAAAATTTTGTGGATGAGTGCCCGCATGGCCGGGCCATGCCCGACCAGTTTGCCCAACCGGAACCGTTCACTCACCTCCTCTTCCAGTAACACCTCGCGGGTGCGGTCGCGCAAAATCACGGCCACCAGGGGAAATGGTCCCTCCTCAGGCAACAGAATGGCCCACATGCGCAAAAAAATCTGGACACCGTCCTGTCGTTCCAACGTCAGATCCAGGGTCTGACTGCTCTTCCCCCGACTGGGCAACAAGCTGCAATCCCCCCTCTCGGCACATGCACGGGCACAGGCGGTTCCCTTGAACAGGCTCGGACAGAGTTGACCGATCACCCCCTCTGGTGCCCGACCGACCATAACCGTGGCCGCTTTGTTGATGCTGACCAGTCGGCGATCCCGATCCAAAAACAGCACCCCTTCTTCCAAACTGTCCAAAAATGGGGTGAGCAGTGACAAAGGTGAATACATGGCGACTCCAACGCATGTTCACAATGAACTGTCCACTCCACTGTTCATTGTGAACGTTACAGGCGAAATTTTATCAAAGAAACCAAAAAACATATAAAAATCAATTCTATTGTCGATTGGCGCGGACAATGCAATAACGATACACAGGTAGAATATTCCAGTCACAACCCAGAACGAAAGGAAACACACCCATGAAAAAGACACTTCTTGCGATGGCCATCATCTTTGGTGTGGGATTGCCGTTGATCTCCATTGAAACCGCAAAGGCGACAGACAACAAGGCCGAACAGGTTTCTGCCAGTTTTTCCAGAGCGTTCCAGACCAATACTTCGGAACGCCCCGCGCCCCGTGCAGATACCCCGGCCTGCCGTGATCCACTGACGGACATGGTGAATCACACTTTCTGGCGCAGCGGAAAAACAGGGTTCTGAAACCGGTTCCACTCACATTTCAGAGGGACAGGTTCCATGTGGTCAAGAATCTTGGCTCTCTGCTGGCGGACAGCAGCTGGGGTCCGTTTGGGGGAACGGAAGTCATGTTGCGCCAGACTGGTCGGCTGACTGGCTGCATCGCGAGGCACTGGCGGTGCTGTTTTCGGTGCTGCAGGACAGCGCAAGCAGGGTGAGGGAGAGGAAGGCGGGGGCAGACCCGCCCCTCTCCTGTCCGAACACCACCTGACAGCAGAGACGCCATTGTCTCTCGGCCGTTTTCACCGGTTTGATGATCAGTATGGTGCGCGTCAAAGGCTATGGGAGTCTCTTTCTGACACTGATGGCACCGCGAATCTGACCTTCGGTATACCCGGTGGCCTGGTCGCCTGGGTAGTTTTGGCGCAGGGCCGCCTTGACCTCAGGAGTGAGTTGATCAGGAAGACCGTGGCATCCCAGGCAGAGCGTCTGCACCGGAAGTGCTTTGAGATAGCGGTATTCCGTGCCAACCTGCGCCCCTTTCTCCAGTTTGGACGGCTGTTCGCCGGCAGCGGCTCGCTGGTCAAACTCTTCCAGTGCGGTTTTTTCCCAGGCGTCAGGCGTTGCACGGCTCTCATTGCGCGTTTTAAGGCTGACGCGCCTGATCTGCCAGCCTGTTTGTTTGGAAATCTCGCCCGCCATCTTCGGGGCCATCTCTTTGCAGACGGGAATGGCCCCTCCGATCCCGGACCGGCCAATCTCTTCCTGCAAGGAGACCATCAGCCTGGGCGGCAACGACATGGCCACCTGGCGGGCTTCGTCCAGCAGGGCATCCTCGTTGGCATATGCCCCGGTGGCAGCGAACGGAGCGATCAATACTGCGGCGACAATCAAGCGTTTTTTCACACGATATCCTCTGTCTGAATGGATGGATGACTGTTCAACAGGGAATCTGGAGAATGCACCGACTCCCTCCTTCTGGATGTCACGACGGATCCGCCAATACGCTGTCCAGGGTTGGGGCATCCAGGATACGGAGACTCCACTCCTCCAACACAGGCGGTTCGGCTTTGGCGATCTTTTCGCTGGCCCAGGTGGGCAATTCGCCAAAACGGCGTTGCAACAGGCGCGTCAGAATCGATACCCCTTCTTCTCGCCGCCCCTTTTTTTCGCCCTTTTTTTCGCCCTTCTTTTCGCCCCTCTGCTCAATATCCCTCGACCATTTCTCAACATATGTTGCCAACATATTCACCACCTCTTCAAGTTCTTCAGGAATACGGGGAGGAGGCTTTGGCCCCTTGAGTCGCATCAAACCGGTGACCAACAATTCACGGAACAACTGCTTTACCGGTGGCCCGTCTGGATGCTTTGCAAACCACTCCACCAAATCTCGGCTGGCATCCAGAATCGATGCCGGGCTGCCTGGATGCCCGATGCGGAAGAAAATGGCCGTCAGGGAGTGCAGACCTTTCAACGCCTCTTCCGGGAAACGCCCCTCGTCTATCACATGATACTGCATCTCCGGCTGGTATTTCCACAACGGAGATCCGGAAGGCAGACGAATCAGATCCCGCAGGCTGGTTGCTGCACTCCATCGCGGTTCGCCATTGAAAATGACAACGGGCAGAACGGGTGGCAATCCATCCGATGGTTTCAGCTTGCGCTCATCCACCAACTGTTGATAGAGCAAGCCGGTGTAAACATCCAGGCGCAACACCATCCACTCGTCCATTTCAGACTGGAACTCCAGCAACAACATCAGAAACAGGCTGCCGCCGGATCGGATGGGGATCTCCCATACGATATCACCCCGCCTTCTCTGGCCTGTCTTGGCGGTAAACTTGGTACCTAAATCCTGCAATCCCCTAGACAAATAAGCAGGAAAAGTGTAAACTTCTCGATAAGTTAGCCTGATTTTTAGCCCCATCGAGGAGTCATTCTTTCAATGAAGAGGAATTCACGAAGCAGAGCGAGAACGTCGTCTGGGAAAGTTCACTTCCAGAGTGATGCA
>CAIWLA010000306.1 GCA_903913345.1 uncultured Magnetococcales bacterium
GGATCCCAAGGAGATAGAAGCGTCCAAATATGGCCTCAATTATATTGCGCTGGATGGTTCTATCGGCTGCATGGTGAATGGGGCGGGTTTGGCCATGGCCACCATGGATATTATCCAACTCAAGGGGGCCAAACCGGCCAACTTTCTGGATGTGGGCGGTGGGGCCACCACCGAGGTGGTGACGGCGGCTCTCAAGCTGATTTTGTCCGATCCCAGCGTAAAAGCGGTCCTGGTGAACATTTTTGGTGGCATCATGAAGTGTGACGTGATTGCCCAGGGGGTGGTCACGGCTGCCCGCGAGGTCAATATCCAGGTGCCTCTGGTGGTCCGTCTGGAAGGCACCAATGTGGAGAAAGGCAAGGCAATCTTGGCGGAATCCGGGCTGGCCATTATTTCGGCCGATGATCTCAACGACGCTGCCGAAAAGGCTGTGGCTACGCTTCGATAGGAAGGTGCGATATGAGTATTCTGGTTGACAAGGAAACCCGCGTTATCTGCCAGGGCTTTACGGGTGCCCATGGAACGTTTCATTCCGAGCAGGCGATTGCCTACGGGACGCAACTGGTGGGTGGGGTGACGCCCGGCAAGGGGGGCACGACCCATCTGGACCGTCCGGTCTTCGACACCGTGGCCCAGGCTGTGCGGGGGACGGGTGCCAATGCCTCGGTCATTTTTGTCCCCCCGCCCTTTGCGGCGGATGCCATCATGGAGGCGGCGGCGGCCGACCTGGATTTGGTGGTCTGCATCACCGAGGGGATTCCGGTGCTGGACATGGTGCGGGTCAAGCGGTATCTCCAGGGGCGCAAGACCCGTTTGATTGGTCCAAACTGCCCAGGGATTATCACGCCGGGGGCCTGCAAAATCGGCATCATGCCGGGCCATATTCATCAGGTGGGTTGTGTGGGTGTGGTCTCTCGCTCCGGGACGCTGACCTATGAAGCGGTGGCTCAGACGACCCATGTCAAGCTGGGGCAGAGCACCTGTGTTGGTCTGGGTGGGGATCCCATCAACGGGACCAATTTTATCGACTGTCTCTCCCTGTTTGAGACCGATGAGCAGACCGAAGCGGTGGTTATGATCGGCGAGATTGGTGGGACGGCCGAGGAGGAGGCCGCAGACTGGATCAAGCACAACATGAGCAAGCCGGTGGTGGCCTTTATTGCGGGTTCGACGGCTCCTCCGGGCAAGCGGATGGGCCATGCGGGGGCCATCATCTCCGGTGGCAAGGGGACGGCTGCCGAAAAGTTTGCGGCGTTGGAGTCGGCGGGTGTCTACATTGCCCGTTCGCCCTCGGACATGGGCGTTACGCTCCTCAAGGCACTCAAAGGGTGATGTCTGGTCGGTCCGATTTACACCCCGGTATCGTCTGTCTATCAAAAACAAAAAAGCAGGCTAGAAAGGAGTTTCAATGGCAAAGAATGACCTGATAATTCGAGTGGCCGGGGAGGGTGGTGAGGGTATCATCTCCACGGGAGATTTTATCGCCGCCGCCTGTGCCAGAGCGGGACTGGAGATTTATACCTTCAAGACCTTTCCGGCAGAGGTGAAGGGCGGTTATGCCATGTACCAGGTGCGGACCTCTCCTGACCGGGTCTACAACCAGGGTGACACGTTTGATGTCTTCTGTGCCTTCAATGGCGAGGCATACGAGGCCAACAAACATCTGTTGACGCCCGGCACCGCCTTTGTCTATGACTATCCGGGCGGTGATTTTGAGCCGGATGCCATCCCGGAGGGGGTTCATGCCTATCCCATTCCCATGTCCAAGACCGCCAAGGAGATGAAGTCCTATCGGTCCAAGAACATGGTGGCCATGGGTGCCCTCTCTGTGCTGTTCAATATTAACGAGACAACGCTGAAGCAGGTCTTGACCAAGAAGTTTGCCAGGAAGGGGGAGGAGATCCTCAATTTCAACCTGCAGGCGTTTGAAAAGGGCAAAGAGTTGGCCCTGCCCCTGAAAAAGACCGATCCCTGGCGGGTGGCCGATGCCACCACACCCAAGGATGTGATCGTGATTTCCGGCAATGATGCCGCTGGCATGGGTGCTCTGCTGGGTGGATTGGAGTTTTTCGCCGCCTATCCCATTACGCCAGCGACCGAGATTGCCAAATATGTGGCGACCCATTTGCCCAAGCTGGGCGGCACCCTGATTCAGGCGGAAGATGAAATTGCCTCCATCAGCCAGGTGTTGGGGGCCTCTTATGCGGGCAAGCGGTCCATGACCTCCACCTCTGGTCCGGGTTTGGCCTTGATGACGGAAATGCTGGGCATGGCCTCCATGAGCGAAACGCCCGTGATGCTGGTCAATGTGCAACGGGGTGGTCCGTCCACCGGTCTGCCGACCAAGCACGAACAATCCGACCTGTTTTTGGCACTGCATGGTGCCCATGGCGATGCGGCCCGCATTGTCCTGTCGGTGGAGGATGTGAAAGATTGCATCGATATGACGGTCGATGCGTTGAACCTGGCAGAGGAATATCAAAGCCCGGTCATCCTGCTGTCGGACGGTTCGTTGGCCTTTTCCACGCAGACGGTGCCGCGTCCCAAGCCGGGTGATTTCAAGATTGTCCGGCGCAAGATGTGGGACGGGGAGGGTACTTACCAGCGGTATGCGATCACGGACGATGGCATTTCGCCCATGGTGGATCCGGGTACGCCGGGCGGGATGCACATTGCCACGGGTCTGGAACATACCGAGACGGGCGCGCCCAGTTTCAAGGGCGAGGTGCATGAGCAGATGCTGGACAAGCGGTTTGACAAGATCAAGCCATTGGTGGACCGTTATCACCCCGCCGAAGTGGATGGTGAAGGTGAGGCCGATGTGGGGATTATTACCTGGGGCAGCACCATCGGTGTGGCGCGCGAGGCGGTTGCCCGTCTGCGGGCGGAAGGGTACAAAGTCAAGGGCTTCTATCCCAAGCTGATGTGGCCCATGCAGGTGGCGCAGTATGAGGCTTTTGGGGCGACGTGCAAAAAGATTCTGGTGCCGGAGGTGAACTATCAGGGTCAATTGTCCCATTTTATCCGGGCTGAGACCTCCATCAATCCGATCCCGTTTACGATCTATAGCGGAATGCCTTTCAC
>CAIWLA010000307.1 GCA_903913345.1 uncultured Magnetococcales bacterium
AAGGTATTGCTCGCTTTATTTTTTAACTTTCGAATATGTTTTACACTGAATTTTTTATCACTTGGTGTGTTTTTGGATCGGGGGTTTGGGGAAAATCGGCTTTTTCTGTCAGGCACTATTTATACAGCCGCCTGCCCAAGGTGATACGGGCGCGGCGCGGCGGGGTCAAACTGGCCATTGCCGCACCGAGGGGAGAGGCCAAATCCACCCTGGTGACCCAGATTTTTACCCTGTGGTGCGCGGTGACCGGCAGTCGCAAATATATTCCCATCATCATGGACAGCCAGCATCAGGCCGCCGCCATGCTGGAGGCGATCAAGGCCGAATTGGAGAGCAATACCCGTCTGCGCCTGGATTTTCCCGAAGCCTGTGGCTCCGGGACAGTCTTGAAGGTGGGGGTCATGGTGACGGCCGGGGGGACCAAGATTCAGGCCTTTGGTTCGGGTCGGCGGATGCGCGGTCTGCGCCACGGTTGTCATCGACCGGATATGGTCATCTGCGACGATCTGGAGAACGATGTCAACGTCCGCAGTCGCAGCCAACGGGACAAACTGGAAGAGTGGTTGCACTCCACGGTGCTCAAACTGGGCGCGGCCGATGATTCGATGGATCTCCTGGTGGTGGGGACCATTTTGCATCATGACTCGCTCCTCGCCCGTCTGCTGCACAACCCCTTGTGGGAGAGTCGCCGTTTTCAGGCCATTCTCCAGTGGCCACGGAACATGGCCCTGTGGGATCAATGGCAGGCTGCCCTGATCAACGAGGGGGAGGCCGCAGCAGACGCCTTTTTTCGCCAGCACCGGGTGGAGATGGAAGAGGGTGCCCAACTCTCCTGGCCCAAGGTGCGCACCCTGGAATCCTTGATGAAAATTCGGGCACGGGATGGCAGCAACGCCTTCGACGCCGAATTGCAAAACCAGCCGTTGAGCGAGAATGCCGTCTTTCAACAATTGACCTTCTGGGTGGAGCGCAATCCCAACTGGATTCTGTTTGGGGCCGTGGACCCTTCCATGGGCAAATCGTCCGGGCGCGGCGACCCGTCGGCCATCCTGGTGGGCGGGTTTGACCCGGAGAGCGGAAGACTCGATCTCGTGGAGGCGGATATTCGTCACCGGCTTCCGGACCGCATCATTGAAGATGTCATCGCCTATCAGGCCCGTTATGAGTGTCGTTTGTGGGTGGTGGAAGCGGTGCAGTTTCAGGAGTTTTTCAAGGATGAATTGATCCGGCGTTCCGCCCAGCGGGGGATACCGATCCCGGCCCGTGGTTTCAAACCCTCACGGGACAAGGGGTTGCGCATCAGCAGTCTGCAACCCCACATTGCCAACGGCCTGATCCGCTTTCACCCCAGTCAGGGCACCATGCTGGATCAATTGCGCCACTGGGGAGAGGGCAATGAGAGCCATGACGACGGCCCGGATGCCCTGGAAATGTTGTGGCGGGCGGTTCACGAGGGGGCGACCGGTCTGGGGGATATCCGTTCTGCCGGGCAACGGATGGGCCGGGAACTGGTGCCGCGCCACGAGGAATCCTTCGCCCAAAAGGGGTTTGGCACCTGGGGGGAACGGGTGGAACTGGATGGGTATTGAAGCAGGAGGCCGGAATTGAGGTTTACAAGCGTTCCCATTCGATGGCTGGCAGAGACAGATTCTTGTAGATGCGAAACAACACCCATTCTTCAAGCACTTCTGCCAGTTCATCCCGACAGGCTTCGAGGGTGGACGCATTGGCATACACGCCGTTACAGGGTGGAATATCACCGTAGAAAGAGTTGTCATCCGCCAATATTTCGTAACGCGCATGGCGCATGGCGGCTTGGAGATAATTCAAGAGCATGGCATTTTCCGTAGATCACTGGACAGTACAAGACAGGAAGCGCGCCATTCCGCGAACAGAGTGAGATAAGCCTGACAATCGGCATCCTCAAAAAAGCCACCTGCCGCCGATTACCCCGTTGGGTGACGTGATGAGGGATGCCCGTTGCAACAATTCGCGCGACCCTCACCCCAGGCCGAGCGTAGTTCAACATCAAGGGGGAAGTCAAGAATTGAGTATTCTGTCTCCGAAGTTTCCTCTGCGCCCAGGGTGGGGAATAATGTCAAACCAGCAAACTGCCCGCAAACAAAAGATACAACCAGAATACCAAAGAGAGCCGGAAGCCACTGAGCGCGCCACGCCGGAACAGGAGAAACAGGATCGTCACCGACAGTGTGGTCACCGCAGCCGAGACGGTCAGGGTGCGGTCGAAGATCCACGGCGTGAAAAAGATGCCGAAAGCCGTTGGCACCGTGGCCTGGATCATCATGGAACCACTCACATTGGCCAAGGCCAGATGTTCCCGACCTTGCCGCACCCAGATCAGGGCATTCAAGGTCTCCGGCAGTTCGGTGGCAATCGGGCTGAGCAGCAGAGAGACCACCTGGGGGGCCACCCCCAGCAACAGGCCAACCTGCTCCACCTGCGCCACAAACAGATGGGAGGCGACAAAAATGATCCCCAAGGCCACTCCGGTCTGCAGGGCAACCCATCCCATGGAGGGCACCGCATCATGGGGACGAAAGGTCAGCGGTTCCAGATCCTGGGCGGCCTCCTGCGTACCCCCCAGCTCCTGCCGGACATACAGTCCATAGGCGGCGAGAAACAACACCCCCAGCCACGGTTTGGCCGCAAAGACCACAAAACCACATCCCACCTTGAAGAGAGACATGATGAGAAACCAACCCTGATCACGGCTCAGTCGATGACGATCCACCTCCACCATGACGGTACGGACCGATTGACCCCGTTTGGTGGCATTGGCCATCAAGGCCAGACCGACAATCCCGTAGGTGATGGTACTGAGCACCATTGGACCTGCCATGGCCGCCCCGACCCCGATATCCTGCTGCCCACTCCCCGTCCCAAAGGCCACCGCAACCAGGGTGACGGCACTTTCCGGAAGAGCCGTCCCAAAGGCGGCCAACAAGGTGCCGGTTGCGGTTTCACCCAGACCCCACTTCAGGCCGAGCCATTCGACACTGTTGACAAACCATTCACAGGCCCAATAAATGGCCATCGCCGTTGCAAGCAGGAGAAAAAGAGTCAAAGCCATGGATTATCCTTTTGGATGGTGTCTTCCGCAAACAGTGGCGGAAGGAGACCTCGATCGTCTCGTGAGAAAGGGGGGGGGAGCAAGATTTCCATTTATGTGAGATTTATGTGTACTCACATAAAAACTCACAAATAAGTCACGATATGTGAGCTTTTATGTGAGTCACAAGCACAACCAGACCACGCCCATTTCGGAATACGTCGTTTCCGTCATCCCCGCGCAAGCGGGGATCCAGGTTGCGCGGGTACCATCTGGATCCCCGCCTACGAGGGAATGACGTTTAGAAAACGGCGTATCCTCATGATGGGTGCGGTTTAAAAAACGGCCCGATTTTTTCTTCTCACAGCCCCTTCGCCACCGCCCGCGCCGCGTCGATCGTCCGGTCGATGATCGCATCATCGTGGGCCATGGAGAGAAAACCGGTTTCATACTGGCTGGGGGCCAGATAGATGCCAGCGGCCAACATGCCATGAAACCAGCGATTGAAACAGTTCAGATCACTCTCCGCCGCCTCGGCAAAATTGTCCACCCGTGTCCGATGGGTGAAAAACAGGCCGAACATGGATCCCACCCGCGTCCCCAGATGGGGAATGCCGGCGGCGGTCAAGGCCCAGGAGATCCCCTCGGTCAACCGTTGGCTGCGGGCCTCCAGGGTCTCATAAAAACCCGGCTGGCTGATAATCTCCAGGGTGGCCAGGCCCGCTGCCGTGGCCAGGGGATTGCCGGAGAGGGTGCCCGCCTGATAGACCGGACCGGCCGGCGAGATCTGCTCCATGATGGCCCGTGAACCCCCATACGCCCCCACCGGCAGACCCCCGCCGATCACCTTGCCCAGGGTGGTGAGGTCGGGACGAATCCCATAGAGGGCCTGGGCACCCCCACGCGCCACCCGAAAACCGGTCATCACCTCATCCAGAATCAGCAGGACGCCATGCTGGTCGCAGGCCGTGCGCAACCCCTGCAGATAACCGGGCAACGGCAACACACAGCCCATGTTGCCCGCCACCGGCTCAACAATCAGGGCGGCAATCTCCTGACCCCGCTGGGCCAGCAGAGCCTGGAGGGCAGGCAGGTCATTATAGGGCAGCGTCAGTGTGCTGTGCGCCGTGGCACGGGGCACCCCCGGCGAGGAGGGCACCCCAAAGGTGGCCGCACCCGAACCGGCCTCCACCAGCAGACTGTCGCTGTGACCATGGTAGCAGCCCGTGAATTTGACAATCAGCTCCCGACCCGTCACCGCCCGTGCCAGACGCAGGGCACTCATGGTGGCCTCGGTGCCCGAATTGACCAGACGAACCATCTCGATGGCGGGCATGCAGTCGATGATGGCCTCGGCCAACTGGACCTCGGCCTCGGTGGGGGCACCGAAGGAGGTTCCCCTGGCCGTGGCGGCCTGTATCGCCGCCACCACCGCCGGGTGGGCATGGCCGACAATCATCGGTCCCCAGGAACCGACATAATCGATATAGGTGCGGCCATCGACATCCGTGAGACAGGCACCCTGGGCACTGGCTATAAAGGGGGGAATACCGCCGACCGACTTGAAAGCCCGTACCGGACTGTTGACGCCACCGGGAATAATCTGCCTGGCACGGTTGAAAAGGGTCTCGGAACGGGTCATGGTGGGCCTCCGCCTGGCTAAAAAAGATTGTAAAAAGGTTGTTCACGCGCCGCAAATGGTATACTTTTAAAGGGTGGCAGGCAATGGCGTTTCGAGGCTGGTCTCGCCATTGGCCTTTGGCCCTGGGTGATCGGCTTTCAGGCAATGTCCGGTTCGGACAGACGGGGGAGAATTTCTATGGCACCGGAACAAATCGTCAATATGGATGATATCCACCATCTGGAAGAGATGCTGGATCGGGGTTTGGATATTCATGTGCGGGACAAGGATGGATGGACACCCCTGCACCGTGCGGTGCAGGAAGGGGCAGAAGAGCTGGTCAAGCGTCTCTTGCAGGCGGGTGCCAACGTCCGTCTGGTGGATTCTCATCTGTGGCCACCCCTGCATTGGGCCGTGATTCGCGGCAATGTCTCCATCACCCGCCAACTGCTGGATGCGGGAGCGGATCCCAAAGTGCCCGACAAGGATCTGGAAACCCCCCTGCACTGGGCCGCCTCCTGGGGTCATGTGGATGTGGCCGCGTTGCTGGTGGCACGCGGGGCCGATGTCAACGCCCGCGATCGGCATGGCGAAACCCCCCTCTTCCAGGCGGCCCAGGAAGGCAATGACGAAATAGCCGCCTTCCTGGTACAACACGGGGCCAAGGTGGACCTGTGCAGCGTGGAGGGTGGACCCGCCTTGCACTGTGCCGTATTCTATGGCCACGAACCGGTGGTACAGGCTTTGCTTCAGGGGGGAGCCAACGTCAATCTGCCCAATCGTTCCGGAAAAATGCCCCTGCATTGGGCGGCCATTCGGGGACGGGCCAGTCTGGTCCGCCTGTTGCTGACCAGCGGTGCCGAATCCAACGTGCTGGACAAAGAAGGAAAAACACCATTGAATCATGCCATTGACGGGGGACATGCCGCCGTGATCGCCCTGTTGACGCCCCGCCCGTGACATTCCATATCCACTGTTACAAGGAACCGGCCATGTGCCCAACCCCCCCCTCTCCTGAGTCGCATCCCCTGCCGGGCCAAAACAACCGCCCTGTGCTGGCCCTCTGTCTGGCGGGATTTTCCCTCGGCGTGGCCCTCTTTTTGTACCCGGCCAACGGCATGGCCGAGGCCAAACAAACCCCACCCAAAACGGCAACCGCCTCCCAGCCGGGTTCGGATGAGGTCACCCGAAAAGAGGAGGGATTCCCCATCCCCCGCAAGGGACCGCTGATTTCCGAACTGCGCGAGGAGGTGGATTCCGACACCTCCCGCCCGGCGACCGTCATTCGCCGTTACGAAGATTACCATGGAAACACCGTGCGCGAATTTTTGATCAACGGCCGTCTGTTCCAGATCGAGGTGACACCCGTCGATGGACTGCCTTATTACCTGATCGATGTGGAAGGCAACGGTCTGTTCCAGGAACGGTATGCGGGGGCGCGACCCCGGTTGGTGGTTCCCCAGTGGGTGTTGTTCCGCTTTTAGACCGTGGCCATCCCCGTTGCGGCGTTGTCTCTCTTTTATGCCTGCAATTTTGCTGTATTGGGCGTATGGATTCCCTACTGGCCGCTCTACCTCTCCGTCCATGGCCATGGGGCCTCTGACATTGGCCTGCTCCTCTCCCTCTCCCTGGTGGTCAAACTGCTGGGTCCGCCCCTGTGGGGGGGATTGGCCGATCAAGGCTCACGCCATTGGGTGATCGTCGGCTCCTCTTTTGCCGCCGCCCTGTTCTCCCTGCTCTTTTTTTACGGTGAGAATTTTCCCCTGCTGTTGACGGGGGTCTTGGCCTTCAGCCTGTTGCAAAACGCCCAAATCTCCCTGGTGGAGGCCACCACCCTGGAGACCATCCAGCGTCACAATGCCGTTCGACGATTCGGCCCAGTCAAGCCGGTGCCCCTGGAGTATGGCCGGATTCGGGTATGGGGTTCCTGGGGGTTTATTCTCTTTGCCCTGGGGTTGGGGCCGATCATCGACCGGTGGGGTCTGGCGTTGGTCCCCTGGGCATTGTTTGGCCTTCTGCTGGCCAGTGCCCTGTCTGCCCTGTTTCTGCCCAGAGAGGAGCCGCGTCCGCTGACCGACGAGGTGGCTCCCGCCCTCTTTTCCCGGCCCAGTGTGCGCTGGTTTTATCTTGCGGCCATCCTGATGCAGTTTTCCCACGGGGCCTATTATGGTTTTCTGTCGCTCCATCTGGCGGATCACGGCTTTTCCCGTGGTGCCATCGGTTTGATCTGGACCGTGGGGGTGGGGGCCGAAGTCCTGCTGTTGCGCCATTCCGGTGCCCTGCTGGCCCGCCTGGGTGTCTCCCGTGTGTTGTCCCTCTCCATTCTCCTGGCCGTTGTGCGCTGGTCCCTCTACTCGATGCCACCCGTCTGGCCCATTCTGTTGTTTGGCCAGTTGTTGCACGCCTTCACCTTTGGGGCCTTCCATGTGGCGGCGGTCCACCAAACCTTTGCCATGGCACCCCACGCCAGTCGAGCCACCGCACAGGCCTGGTATACGGCCCTCTCCTTTGGGCTGGGCGGGGGGCTGGGGGTCTTGATCTGCGGCCATCTGTATGACCGGGTGGGGGGCGAGGCTCTGTTTGCCTTGATGGCGGCGGGAGCCGCCCTGGCCTGGCTGGCCATGCAACGGGCCTCGCGGTTGAACTGTGCGTGTCATTGACCGTCTGAACTTAGACCGGCAGGGGTGATTGGGAGGAGGCCGGTGGATGGACCTGGTTGGAAACAGATAGGTTCATCGTTTTGTTGCATGTTCATTTGTTCGATGTTTTGCTTGTCAAAAGGCTCTTGCTGTTAATGTCATCTGTTGACATTTCTACCAAACAGGCGCATGTTGAAACAACAGCAACCGCCACAAGGAGGCCATACCATGACCAGCAGCTTGCATGTCAGTCTGCCCGATGAGATGCGGGCTTATGTCGATCTTCGCACAAACGGCAAAAAGGCATTTGCCACCCCCAGCGAATATGTTCGCGCCTTGATCCGCATCGACATGGAAAAGGAATCAGAACGGCTTTATGTTTTTGGTGAACTCTTGAAATCTGTGGAAGATATCAAGAACGGTCGCATTTATTCCGCTGAAGAAGTGGAAGCTCGATCAAAGTCTTTTTTGGATGAGATTGGAAAGCAAGACCAGAAATGACACGCAGAACTTACTATATGAC
>CAIWLA010000308.1 GCA_903913345.1 uncultured Magnetococcales bacterium
AAGGTATTGCTCGCTTTATTTTTTAACTTTCGAATATGTTTTACACTGAATTTTTTATCACTTGGTGTGTTTTTGGATCGGGGGTTTGGGGAAAATCGGCTTTTTCTGTCAGGCACTATGTAGGCGACCAGGGCGTTGATTTGACGAGCAATATGATGATTGGACACCAGGAATCTGGAGCGAGACTGATATTCCCCGTCCTGGGTGATGGACCCCAGAAGCACGGATTCCACCGTCACCTCGCCTTTCGGATAGGTAATGCTCAACGCCATTCTCCCCATTCGGGAAGGATGGGGCGTGGTGCCGGGTGCAGAGAGACTCATGCCATCGGAACCTGTGCCACGTACCTTGGCATCGACGACGATGCCGGATGGCATGACAACACCGGATGGCCGAGTGGTGGGGGCGACGAAACTTACGGTCCGTCGGGTGGAGAAGGCCATCCCGCCGGTACAGATGTCACGCACGACCGCATCGACAACCGTACCGGAAGGGAGGATGACGGCCAGCCCAACCTGGGCATTCCGCTCGACAGGGAGCCGAATCATGGATCGTTTCTGTGGTTTCTGTCTCAGGATTCCTGGAAAGGAGAGGCAAATTTTTCGCTCAGGCGTGATCTGTTTCAGGGCAACATCACATTCGAGCAGGTGATGTTCGGAGGCAAACTCCAGCCGAATGGCGGTCGCACTGCGAATTTTCAGGTTGCCGATGGGCGGATCCATGGCCGCCAGCAGCAGATATTGCCCCTTTTCCAGGTGTGTCTGGCTCTGCACGATCCGCCCCACCGCATCTTCCGTCCATTCCCGTTCAAAATGGGAATAATAAGGCGAGGAGCCATTGTTCAAAAAAACCCGCACCGGATATTTTTCTTCAAGCACCGTCACCAGCAGGGGAATCATGGCGGACGGATCATGCAGCAGACCCTCCCGGACCGGCACGGCAACAGGGGATGCTTCCGGCACCTTTTTTTTGAAAAGACCCAAAAACCCTTTGTCTGTGTGACCGCCCAATTCCGCCATCTGGTCCCAATCCCCTGCCCCTGATCGCCATTGCCCGGTCTTGATGCCCGTTGACACCCGGCAAACTCCGTCACAATCTCCACTATTAACACACATCCCTTCCAGCAAGATACAGCATACACGATGCCGATCCTGAAATAAATTACCATGTGTCAATCATTCGGGGAAAAACTCAGACTGGTCCATGCGGATTGAATCATCCGAACCTTTTACGATTGCCCTGGATGGCATGACGGTGTTCCTTGCGGACTCTGCTTGTTTCAAGTGAAAATGGCGGATCGTGATCCGCCTGCCGTCTGCTCCTCCATGCGTCGATGGCGTCGTCGCATTCTGATCTTTCGCGTTCGTGCGGGATGCTGGTATAGTGTCGTCGTTTCTTCTTTATCCCATCGAGGTCATTGCAGATGATTGACAGAGAATTATTGACCATTTTGGTCTGCCCGCAGTGCAAGGGCGAGTTGGTGTTGGATCGGGAAGCGGGGGAACTGATTTGCAAAGCCGATCGGCTGGCCTTTGCCATTCGGGATGGCATTCCCGTCATGCTGGTGGATGAGGCGCGGCGTCTGGAGAGCTAGGAGGCCCCAGGAGGGCGGTCAATCGCTGGTAGAGCCAGACGGGTGGCGTCGGGAAATGAAGATCCATGCGCAAAAAAAGGAGTGGCAGGGGGGATCCCTCGCCCTTCAGCCAGTCGGGATCGATCTTGACGGCATCCTTTTCGGTGCAGACCAGTGCCTGGGCCTGTTGGGCGTGTGCCGTCTGAACGAGCGCATCCAACCGTTTTTGGGTGAAGGCAAAATGGTCCGGGAAGATCTCCCATCCGGTGGTCCGGGTGCCGGTCTGTTCCAGCAACCGGGCGAAGGAGTCGGGACGGGCAATGCCGCAAAAGGCCAGTACCGGTGTGGCGGTCAGGGCGGAGAGGGGAAGGGGATTGGTCTCCCCCAGCGGCATCCAGTCGGCGGGTTGATGGTTGGCCCGCCAGAGGGGCTTGCCAGGGACGAGGGGGGTCAACAGCCCTTTGGCCTCCTCGAACAGCCCCTCTGATCCGCAACGGGTCAGGATGATGGCGTGGCAGCGGTGCAGTGCCTGTGGACATTCCCGCAAAATGCCCCCCGGCAACAGGGCACCGTTGCCCAGCGGTCGCCGGGCATCCATCAAGACCAGATCCAGATCGCGTTGGACCCGCAAATGCTGAAAACCGTCATCCATCAGGATGATCTCGGCTCCGTACTGGGCCACGGCAAAACGGATGAGTCGGCTCCGGTCGGCCCCCGTCAGGACGGTCACGCCGGGCAAACGGCGGGCCAGCAGGACCGCCTCGTCGGCGGCCTGCGGAGGAGCCAGGCGCACCCCGTCTGGGTCGGCCACGATGGTGATTCCCTCTGGCCCGCCGGGGGTCCGGGTGGCGGGGGTGCCATAGCCACGGCTGACAATGGCCAACCGTCGATGCCATGGGGCCAGTTGCTGGGCCAGCCAGAGCACCATCGGGGTCTTGCCGGTGCCACCCGCTGAGAGGTTGCCCACGCTGATGACCGGGCAGGGGGCACGGTAGGCGGATAACAGGTGGCGGCGGTACAAGGTGGCGCGCAGGCCCATGACGGCACCATAGAGATGGCCAATGCCGCCCAGCACCGTCATGGCGGCCCGTGTCGTCCGGGTGGTGGGTTGGGTGCGCCCTTCCAGCAGGGCCAAGAGAGGTTTCATGGGGTGGGTGGTCTCTCCAGAAGGGTTTGTATCGCCTGGAGGGTGCGTTCCACGGCCCCCGTATTGTGGGCGATGACCTGCCTGGCCCGTTCGCCCATCGCCTGTTGTCGGGGGGGGTCGGCCAGCAGGGCGTCCAGGGCGGGGAGCAGCCCTTCGGAACCCTCCAGCTGGATGGCCGCATCGGCCTCCAGGAGTTGCCGGACGACATCCTTGAAGTTGAAGGTGTGGGGGCCAAACAGAATGGGCAGGCCGTGGGAGGCGGGTTCCAGCATGTTTTGCCCCCCATGCGGGATCAGGCTTCCCCCCACAAAGGCCAGATGGGCATAGCCATACAGACGGGTGAGCCAGCCCACCTGATCGACGAGCAGGATCGACTCGGTCCAGGTGCCGGTCATCCGGGAAAACCGGGCGCAGGAGCCGCCCTGTTTCTGGACCAGGGCGAAAACCTCCGGGCCGCGCTCCGGGTGACGGGGGACGAGCAGGAGACGCAGGGTGGGCCAGCGGTTTTGCAGGTGGGAGAAACAGTCCAGGATAATGGCCTCTTCCCCCGGATGGGTGCTGGCGGCCAGCCAGATCAGCCCCTCCGGGCGGGGCAGACGGTGGGCCAACTCCGCCATTTTGGCGGGGTCCGGTGGCTGCATGGCCTGATCATATTTGACATTGCCGGTGGCGTGTACCCGTTCAGGCGCGGCACCGATGGCCTGCATCCGTTCGGCATCGGCGACCGATTGCATGGCAAACAGCTGGACCGGAGCCAGAAAACGGCGCATGAAATGGGCAAACAGTCGATAATGGCGAAAGGAGCGGGGCGAAAGTCGGCCATTGACCAGGATGACCGGGATCCCTTCGGCGGCCATGGCCTGAAAGAGGTTGGGCCAGAGTTCGGTCTCCAGGACCATCAGACAGCGGGGGCGCAGGGTGCGCGTCACCCGGCGGACGATCCAGGGGAGGTCCAGGGGGAGATAAAAGGTGGCGCAGACACCGGGAATGGTTCGGGCAATCTGCTGACCGGTCTTGGTGACCGTGGAGAGGAGGATGGCATCCTGCGGAAAGCGTGTCGCCCATTGCCGGATCACCCCCTGGGCGGCGATCACCTCGCCCACGGAGACGGCATGGATCCAGATGCGCGGGCCGGGTGGCGGGTCGGGCAGGCGGAATCCCAACCGTTGCGCCACGGTGTCCCGGTATTTGGCCGTGCGAAAATAACGCCAAACCCACAGAGGGAGCGTGATGAGAAGGAGAGCAAGCAGCAGCAGGGTGTAGAGTGCGTGTGGCAAGATGGGGGGTTATCCCAAAGCAAAAGGTCCAGATCAGATCGTTATACGATAGAGGAGTGAGCCGTGACTTTCCAGGAGTTGATTTTTGCACTGCAAACCTATTGGGCGCGACGGGGGTGTGTGGTGTTGCAGCCCTATGACATGGAGATGGGGGCGGGCACCTTTCATCCGGCCACCTTTTTGAAGGTGTTGGGGCCGGAACCCTGGCGCACGGCCTATGTGCAGCCCTCCCGGCGACCAACGGATGGACGGTATGGGGAAAATCCGAACCGCTTGCAGCACTATTATCAATTTCAGGTCATTCTCAAACCCTCTCCTGAGAATTTGCAGGAGCTGTATCTGCAATCCCTGCAACACATTGGCATTGATCTCGCGGCGCACGATGTCCGGTTTGTCGAGGATGACTGGGAAAGCCCCACCCTGGGGGCCTGGGGTCTGGGGTGGGAGGTCTGGCTGGATGGGATGGAGGTGACGCAGTACACCTATTTTCAGCAGGTGGGCGGACTGGATCTCAAGCCGGTGGCCGGGGAGTTGACCTACGGCCTGGAACGGCTGGCCATGTACATCCAGGGGGTCGAAAATGTCTATGATCTGGTCTGGACCGAGGGGGTCTCCTATGGGGATGTCTTCCATCAGAACGAGGTGGATTTTTCCCGCTTCAACTTTGAGGAGGCGGACACATCGGTGTTGTTTCAACGCTTTACCGCCCATGAGGCCGAGGCATTGGCCCTGGTGGACAAACAATTGCCCCTGCCCGCCTATGATCAGGTGATCCACTGTTCCCATGCCTTTAATTTATTGGATGCACGGGGGGCCGTCAGTGTCACGGAACGGGCGGGCTATATCGGTCGGGTGCGTCAGTTGGCCCGCCGGGTGGCGGAAGGGTATGTGGCGCAGCGGGAACGGCTGGGTTTTCCCCTGTTGAAACCGGTGGGGTTTCTCTCCTCGGTGGCCTCGGCCACCGTCCTGCCGCCGATGGCCCCGGCCAGTGGGCAGAGTGATTTTTTCTGGGAGATCGGCTGTGAGGAGATCCCCGCCGGGCTGTTACCGGGGGCGATTGAGGCGATGCACAGCCGGATGACGGCGTTGCTGCAGGGGGTTGGTCTGTTGGTGGAGGGGCAGACCCGTGTCGAGAGCCAGGGGACGCCCCGGCGGTTGGCGGTCTGGGTGACGGCGTTGGCCGCCCGGCAGGCCGACCGGGAGGAGGAGCGGCGTGGTCCGGCCCTGGCGCGGGCCTTTGTCGCCGATGGCACCACCCCCAGTGCGGCGGCGGAGGGGTTCGCCCGGAGTTGCGGCGTGGCGGTGGCCGATCTGCAACGGCAATCCACCCCCAAGGGGGATTATCTGGTCTATCGGTTGCGTCAGGCCGGTGAGGCGGCGGCCGTTCTGCTGCCACGGCTGATGACCGAACTGTTGGCTACCTTTCCCTGGAAAAAATCGATGCGCTGGGGGGCGGGAACGACCCGTTTTGTCCGTCCGCTGCGGTGGATGGTGGCCGTTCTGGATGGCCACCTGTTGCCGTTTGGCACCGAGGATGGTCTGGAAGCCGGTCTCATCAGCCAGGGGCATCGCTTCATGGCACCGGGTCCGCTGCCCCTCACCCCCGCCGGTTTGGCGGGGGGCATGGCGGGGTATCGGCAGACCTTGCGGCAGGCCAAGGTGATTCTGGATCAGGCGGAACGGGAGGCGATGATTCGCGCCGGGGTGGAACGTCTGGCGGCCCAGGTGGGCGGGCGGGCGTTGATCTCCCCGGCCTTGTTGACCGAAAACAGTGGTCTGACCGAGTGGCCCTTGCCTCTGCTGGGGCGGTTTGATCCCGCCTATCTCGTGATCCCGCCGGAGGTGTTGACCACCTCCATGCAGCACCACCAAAAATATTTTCCGGTGGTGGGGGTGGATGGTCGGCTGTTGCCCTGTTTTGTCGCCGTGACCAACCTGGAGACCGCCGATCAGTCAGTACTGGTCCGGGGGTTTGAACGGGTGTTGCGGGCGCGTCTGGAGGATGCCGCCTTTTTCTGGAACGAAGACCGCAAGCGGTCCCTGGCGGATCGCCTGACCGGGTTGCGCCAGGTGGTCTTCCAGGCCAGGCTGGGGACGGTTCACCAGAAGGTGGTCCGCATGAACGGATTGGCCAGGGCGATGATGGAATATATGGATCCCACGCTGACCGGAGAGCAGGTGGAGCAGGCGGCGTTGTGGAGCAAATGCGATTTGATCACCGGCATGGTGGGGGAGTTTCCCGAACTGCAAGGGGTGATGGGTGCCCATTATCTCCAGGAGGAGGGGGGGGATCCCGAAGTGGCCACGGCCATTCGCCACCATTATCGACCTCAGGGGATGGCGGACGATCTGCCGGCAACCCCACTGGGCACCTTGATTGCGCTGGCGGACAAGCTGGACACCCTGGTCGGCTGTTTCGCCGTGGGTCTGGCCCCGACGGGGACCAAGGATCCCTTTGCCTTGCGGCGGGCCGCCTTGGGGGTGATCCGCATGGTGTTGAGCAACCACCTGCATCTGCCGTTGCGGAGGGTGTTGCGGACTGCCTATGGGCTGTACGCCGCCGGGGTGTTGGAGGAGGAGGCCGAACCGACGGTGCGCGCTGTGCTGACCTTTTTCCATGGGCGTCTCCATCCCTTTTTGAAGGCGGATGGATTGGATGCCGATCTGCTGGAGGCGGTGCAGGTGTTGGAACTGGACGATCTCCAGGAGATGGTGTTGCGGGTGCGTGCCCTGACGGTTTTCAAGACCCTGCCCTCCTGTGTCGCCCTGGTGGCGGCCAACAAGCGGATTGCCCATATCCTGGACAAGTCGGGTGGGGTCGAGGCGGGGGGCGTGGATGAGACCCTGTTTGGCCTGCCTGTGGAGAGGGCGCTGCATCAGGCGGTGTTGTCGTCGGCCTCGGTGGTGGTGGAATGGGTGCAGCGGCGGGCCTATGCCGAGGCGTTGCAGCCGTTGGCGGAACTGCGGGGGGTGATCGACCGCTTTTTTGCCGAGGTGCTGGTGATGGACCCGGATCCGGCGGTGCGCCGTAATCGTTTGCGGCTGTTGGCCCAGGTACGCGATCTGTTTCGCCTGGTGGCCGATGTCGGTTGTCTGGTCGTGCCGGAGTAGGGGCTGTGGGGTTGTCGATGAGATCACGTCAATGGATGATGGTGTGGTTGTTGCTGCCGTTCTGCCTGGGTTTGACGAAGGAGTTTGATCGGGTATTGGCGCGGGCCGAGCGGGGCGATTCCCAGGCGCAGAGCAGTGTGGGTTTGATGTACGAGTATGGCGAAGGGGTGGCGCAGGATTATCAGCAGGCCATTCTTTGGTATCGCAAGGCGGCGGCACAGGGGAACGCCCAGGCGGAAAGTTTGCTCGGTTTCATGTATTACAAGGGCAAGGCGGTGTCCCAGGATTATGCGGCGGCGGCCTCCTGGTATCGCAAGGCGGCGGAGCGGGGGTTTGTGGAGGCGCAACTGAGTCTGGGCAACCTCTATGCGACCGGTCAGGGGGTGGCACAGAGTGATCAGGAGGCGGTCCATTGGTATCGCAAGGCGGCCAATCAGGGGGATGTGCAGGCGCAGAGTCACATGGGTCTCTTCTACTGGCGGGGTCAGGGGGTGGCCCAGGATTCGGTCGAGTCGGCCCGCTGGTATCGCCGGGCGGCGGAACAGGGTTCGGCACAGGCACAGGCCATTCTGGGTATTTTGTATATTCTGGGCCAGGGGGTTCCCCAGGACACGGTGGCGGCCTACATGTGGACCAGTCTGGCGGTGCACAGTGGGTTTGGCAAGGCCTCCGGGGCGCGGGACAAGATAGCCGGTCTCATGACCCCCGCCCAACGGGAGGAGGGGCAACGTCTGGTCCGGGTCTGGGTTGAAAATC
The DNA here is from genome assembly GCA_903913345.1 of uncultured Magnetococcales bacterium. GTDB lineage: Bacteria > Pseudomonadota > Magnetococcia > Magnetococcales > Magnetaquicoccaceae > Magnetaquicoccus. Next base: position 7,865 of record CAIWLA010000308.1, read on the forward strand.
GGCCGGTGGTTCGCTAGCGGACGGTCGAGAGGCGGACACAAAAAAAGGACCTGGGTTACCCAAAGTCCTTGGTTGGCTTGGTGCCGGGAGGGGGAATCGAACCCTCATGGGATTGCTCCCGCCAGATTTTGAGTCTGGTGCGTCTACCGGTTTCGCCATCCCGGCCCACCGTGAGGAGAAGCCTACCATCTTCTGCACCCTGTCGTCAACCATTGATGGGGTCGCGGGCAGAAGATTTTCGTTCATCCCCTCAGGGGAGGCCAGACCACCTGGACAATCAATCCCCCCGCTGGTGGCAGGACCCATTGAAGCTCTCCCCCAGTTTTAAAAATGAACAATATGTTTTTGTCCTTTGATATGGATTGTACAATTGAATAACTGTCAAGACAAAACATGGGCACCGTGTTTCCCGTGTACTCAGTATTGTTTGTTTTTTAAAGAAAAACATTGACGGAT
>CAIWLA010000309.1 GCA_903913345.1 uncultured Magnetococcales bacterium
CACTGAAGGATAGGGAGAGATTTGTGATAAACGTCAAGACCAAAAGGCAGATCAGAAAACCGCGCAACATTGTGGAAATCCTGATGCTCGCCATCGAGGAGAATGCCTTGGTGGATGTCATCATCCAACCGGCCGGGGTGCGCACCAATGCCTTTTTTGTCTGCATGGACGGCAATATGGGCAAACGGGAATCCCTGTTGCTCACCACCTTGAACACCGAGGAAGAGGTCAAGGCCTGCCGCGAAAGCACAACCATCAAAATTTTTTCGCAGACCGTGCGCTATCTGATCGAAATCAATGGCCAGTTTGCCGATTTTGTCGAGGTCAGGGGCACACCCTGCATCCGTCTGGTCTTCCCGGATGTCATTTATATCTCTGCCCAGGCGCGACAGTTCAATCGCCGCCGGGTACCATTCAATGTCGATCTGCCCATCATCATCGACATGAAGACCCAAAAACCGTTCCGGGCGCAGGTGTTTGACATCTCCGTCGGCGGTTGTTCCTTCATCCGTCATGTGGACGAGTCCCACCTGTTCAATCCGACCTTTCCCAAGGGCACGGTGATCAAAGCCTCCCTGCTCTCCCCGGACCGCACCAATCCCTATGAGGTACCTTTGAGCGGTGTGGTGCGCAAAATTTTTACCATGCGCAACCGTTACAACGAGATCATGGAAATGATCGGTGCGGAGTTCAACCTGATCTCCACAGATGCGCGGGGTGACTTCAATAAACTCTTGCGCTTTGTCGATGACGAATGTGGCCGCGACAAAAAACAATCCAATCCCGTGATCGATCGGTGTGTCCTGGAACAGGAAGGGTTGCAGGGGGACCATGCGGATGTCCAGCAGGCCATCGAGTCGGGCGACCCGGACTTGATGCTCAGTGTGTTGTCGGTGTGGCGCATGGATCCCCATGCGCGCCGCTCCCTGATCAGTGGCATCATCAAGATTGGCATGATGCGTTCCGGGTTGTCGGCCCAGCTGGTATCGGCCCTGCAAACCATTGCCACCATCGAATGGTCCTATGATGCCGACATGCTGGTCGAGGCCATCATGGAACGCAAGCATGTCACCAGCGCCTTGAAAGTGTTGGACATCATCCCGGAGGACTCGGCCAACACCGACTCCCTCGTCAAGATGATCATCATGCTGGCCTCACCCGAAAAACTGCTGGAGGCGGTGCGCATTTGTGCGCACAAGCCACGCATTCAACAAAATCTGCTGCCCGCGCTGGCCAGAACAGCACCGGTCAAATATTTGATCGAGGTCTACCAGTATATTCCCAAGCAGTCCCCGCTCCTGGAAAGTCTGCTGGAGCTGATCCTGGAAAAGACCAAATCCACCATGGAGCTGATGCCGTTGATCCGCTCGGCGGAAGATGTCAATTCCACTGCCTTTCTCAAGCTGGTGCAACGCTTTGCCAAGGGGGCGCCGGTCAAGGAGCTGGTCAAGCTGCTGGAGATTCAGGTCAGTGACAAGACCCAGGTGGGTGAATTTCTGGTCATGGAGATTGTCGCCCGTGGCAAGCCGGA
>CAIWLA010000310.1 GCA_903913345.1 uncultured Magnetococcales bacterium
AGGTGTTGTGCAGAAGCATGGCGTGTCTGGCCAGATTGCGGCTGTACTTGAAATCCTGGGTCGCCAGATCGCGAATGGTATCGACCTGCAAGCGCAGCATGGCAATGACCGAGTGAATGTAGTGTTCCCTTTCGGAGGCCTCCGTCTGGTTCGACACCATGGGCAGCAGCCCCAACAGCAGCCCCAGCCATAAGGCCCGACCGCCCGTCATGCGGCGGAATGTGTGTGCATGGTTCATGGTTGGTCGCCTCCTTTCGTGACTGGCTTTTTCGGTTGCTCGTGAACGACGCCGGCATGGCAATCGATGCAGGTTTTCTGGCTCTCTTTCATCATCCGTTCGTGTTTGCTGGCGGCGGAACGTTCCTGGTTGGCAAACTGCATCGCCTCGTAGGTATGGCACTGGCGGCACTCTTTGGAGTCCCGTTTGCGCATGTTGTCCAGGACGCTTTGCGCCAACTGGTAGCGGGCTGCTTCAAAAGATGGCCCATCGGGATAGGTTCCCTTGAAGTGATGATAGAGGTGACGCCCCCCGACGATCGCCTTTTCCTGCAGTTTATCCAGGTAGTCCCCCGCCCCCTTGCCGCGGGGAACGTGACAATCGGCGCAGATGACGCGCACCCCCGATGGATTTTTATAGTGCCTGCTCTTCTGGTATTCCCGGTAGACCCCATCCATCTCATGGCAGGAGATGCACATCTCCAGGCTGTTGGTATAACCGTCCATGATCAGGAAATGAAACCCCGCCACCCCGCACACCCCGACCAGCAGACCACCGACAAAGATCAGCCAAAACCGGCTCCTGCCCACACGACCATCTGCCTGATTAGACACTGGAATCGATGCCATGAATCTTCTCCTCAACGCTGAAACGCCAGGATAACGAGGGCGATTTTTTCGATCTGCGACCCACTCCACCACCCGACCGGGGTTCCCTGCCCGGCCTGGGGAGCGGTCAGGGGTTGGAAGAGGGTGCAGGCGAGAGAAATGGTATCCGATTCAGCCACGGATTGCCATCATTATGATGGGGACGGGCGCATTTCAAACGCGATTACCCTGGTTTTCGCTAAAATATATTGACAAAATCAATACAGAACGGGACAATCCAGCATGGAAGTCACTTATCATTTGCAGGGCATCCCCTTTGCCTGGGATCTCCAGAAAGCACGCACCAATCAAGTCAAACACGGCGTGCATTTTGAGCGGGCTTGCGAGGTCTTTTTTTATCCCTTTTTTTGCGTCGTGGATGCCAGCAGAAAAGGCGATGAGCGGAATGCCATCATCGGTGAGGATGGGTCCGGTCGGTTATTGTTCGTGGTTCATGTCCAGCCAGTCGGGGATGTTCTCCGCCTCATTTCCGCACGAAAAGCGACCAGATACGAAAGGAAAACATATGAAAATCAGTGAGTTGAAAAAACGTTTGCAAAAAGATCGCCCTGTCTCTTCAGTCACAATCCGCATGCCAGAGGATGTGATCGAAGAGATGAAACACCTCGCACCGTTCCTCGGTTTTTCGGGCTATCAGCCCCTGATTCGCCATTACGTTGGCCAAGGGCTTCGAGTCGACAAAGAGCGACTGGATGACTCTCGTCTCCATGCGTTCGCCAAC
>CAIWLA010000311.1 GCA_903913345.1 uncultured Magnetococcales bacterium
TCACCCTGTTTTTCAACACCCATCTGCTGGCCGATGTGGCGGAGATCTGTGACCGCATGGGGGTGCTTCATCATGGTCGATTGCGTTTTGTCGGCACCCCGACCGCCTGCCTGGCACAGTATGGCGGAGCCACCCTGGAGGAGGCCTATCTGCGATGTATTCAAGCGGCATGATCCATCGGCCCCGGCGGCGGCTTTCCACCGGGGCCTGGTTTGGCGCGCTGGCCGTGGGGTGGTTCCTCTGCTGGCTCTCCCCCCTGATGGCCTGGGCGGAGGGATCGATCCGTTTTATCGCCCAATCCGAGGTGACGGCCGAAACCCACCGTCTCACCGGTCAGACCACGCTCATCCTGCAAGGGGAAGAGAGGATCGGCCCGGCCCGGATACTGGCCTATGGTCCCACTGCCGAACCCCAGGTATTACTCACCCTCCCCGCATGGGAACCCCGGCAACCGCAGACCGTCTCCTTTGATTTGCCCATCGACCATCCCTGGCCCGGCTGGTACCATTTGCTGCTGGAGGTGCGCTTTCAGGACCAGGCCGGGGGCTGGCTGAATGCCGCCCTGGGGGTGGAATATCAGGTCGGTGCCGCTGTTCGTTCCCGGATCATGCCCGCCGTGGCCCTGCACGGCCATCAGGTGGCCTGGCCGACCACCCCGGTGCCAACCCTCACGCTGCAAACCACCACCGGTCCCCACTGGCGTTTGCGCCATCTCCCCCTGACCCCGGAGAACAACCGCCTGGCGTTGGAACCCCTCTCTCCCGATACCCTCCCGGTGCTGGGATGGTCCTATCCCCAGGTGGCCGCCCTCGACTGGGTGGAAGAGGGGGTCCACCAGAGCCGGATTTTTGAATGGCGGATCCAGACCGACCGTTTCAGCCCGACCTGGCAGGCCATGCAGGATCGGCCAACCCCGGCTGGCGGTCCCGAAAAAGAGGGTTCCGGGCGGCCCGCTGACGGATCATGGGAGGCGGCCTTCTCCTGCCTCGGCGTGATACCCGCCTTTCTGCTCGGTGTCGCCGTCACCCTGCTGATGGCCTTTTTTTTTTCCCGTTCTCCGCGTCGCAAAGGGTCGGATCATCCCCACCCATAGCGGGTTGGGCAACCGTCCTGCTGCTGACCGCCTGGATGGCCCACTACACCCATCCCGAATACTGGCTGGCCCCCCTGCTGCCCAATGGGGGTGACACCGCCTCGCACCTGCTCTATGTCGGCGTGTTCCGGGAGTGGTTTTGGGGCCACGGCCAGATTTCCGGCTGGATGCCAGAGGTCTTTGCGGGCTTTCCGGCCCTGGTCCACTATTTTCCCTTCCCCTTCATACTGATTGCCCTGCTCTCCCCGGTGACCGGGCTGGCCCTGGCCTTCAAAGGGGTCATCCTGTTGCCGGTTTTTCTCCTGCCATCGGCGGTCTGCTGGAGTACAGGCCGCATGGGATGGCCCTGGGCGGCCCGTCTGCTGGCGGCGACCGCCACGGTGGGCTTTTTGCTCAACGAAGGCAGTGCCATTTGGGGCGGCAATATATTGGCCCAATTCGGCGGCGAGTTTGCCTTCGGTTGGGGATTGCTGGCGGTCATCCTCTTCCTGGGATCCCTGGTGTCACTCCATCAGCGGGGAGGAATGGGCTGGTTGCTGGCGGCGGTGTTGGCCGAAACCCTCAGTGCCATGAGCCACGGCTTTGCCATCCTGACGGTAGGCTTTGGCTCCCTCCTCTATGGGCTGCTGGCGGGGGGCGGATGGCCCATGCTGCGGCTTTTGCTGCGCCTGCATCTCCTCTCCTTTCTGCTGTTGGGCTTCTGGTTGCTGCCGCTCCTGGCCAACCTCCCCTGGACCATCCCCAACGACACGGCCTTTTTTGTCACCGCCAACGGCTGGGCAGAGTTTTGGCCCACCCCCTTCTGGTGGGTGGGACTGGGAGTGCCGGTCTGGATGGTCTGGATGGTTCGAGGAGGGGCGATCCGCTCCACCGGGCTGCCCTTTCTGGCCATGGGACTGATGGGGCTGATCGGCTTTGTCCTGGCCCCCCGCCTGGGATTGGCCGATGTCCGGTTTTTGCCCTTCGCGCAACTCGGTTTTGCAGTGCTCCTGGCCGGTGCCCTGGGGTGGTGGTTGCACTTCGGTGGCCGGTTGCACCCCCTCACCCCGCCCACACCCCGTGGGCAACGTCTGGCCATGACCCTGGCCATCCTGTTGACCATGGGTCTGGCAGCCTATTGGGATCTCTCCATCACCAAGGTGAGCGAATGGTCCTTGAATCTCCTCTCCGGCTATGAAGGACGCCCCCAGTGGTCGATCTACCGGGCCTTGGCCAACCAGTTGCGGGGCGGGATGGCCTCGCCACGGGTGCTCTTTGAGCATGATCTGGCCAACAATGATCTAGGCTCCACCCGCAGCCTGGAGGCCCTCCCCTTTTTTGGCACCCGTCCAGTCCTGGAAGGGCTGTACATGGAGGCCGCCACGGCGGCCCCCTTCATCTACCAGGTGCAGGCCGAGGTCTCCGCCCAGCCCTCCGGGCCACTCTCCCGATATCCCCCCCTGAGTGGCACCGTCACGCAGGCGGTCAACCATATGCGTGAATTGGGGGCCGATACCCTGGTGCTCCGTTCTGCCCGCATGAAACAGCGATTTTCTGAGGATGCCCGTTTTCATCCGGAGGCCGAGATCGGCCCCTTTCGGGTGTTGCGTCTGACCGGCTCGCCCCCGCCCCTGGCCGAGTTGCTCACCGTGCCGCTGCAAACCGAGGGACGCACGGGATGGTTGGACCGCGCCTATCGTCGCTTTTTGCTCGACCACCCCTATGCCCACCGGGAGGTCTATCTCCAGGCCGGGGAGCAGCTCCCGGCCACACCACCCGACTGCCAGACGGGGAATGTGCGGCTGGAGATCCCGCAGCGGGAGCGGTTGCGGATCACCACCGACCGACCGGGATGCCCCCTCCTGATACGCATGAGTTATCATCCCCGCTGGCGTGCCCTGTCTGGAGAGCCGATCCATCTGGTGGAGCCTTTTTTTATGCTCCTCTTTCCCCTCTCTCAACAGGTGGATCTGGCCTATCTGCCCAACGCAGCCAACGAGTGGGGATGGGGATTGACGGCATCGGGGATTCTTTGGCTGCTGGTATTGGCCTTCGGGCGGCGATGCGCGCCACAGGGATGGCGGATTGGCCTCTGTGCCCCGGAACCACAGGGGATTGATCTCCCCTCGGCCTCCGGTACGCGATTGACCGTAGGATTGATCGGGGTTGGAGTGCTCCTGGTGCTGGGCTGGTTGTCCACGCCCGACCGCAGCTATCAGGCGGGTCATGCCCTGTTCAATCAACAGCGGTTCCAGGAGGCGGCCCAGCGTCTGGATCAGGCGGCAGAGGAGCGGATCGGCTGGTCCCGCCATGCGGAGGCCCTTTTCTGGGCGGGCATGGCCTGGGAACGGGGGGGAGAACCGCAGAAAGCGGTCGAACGGTATCATCGGTTGATGGAAACGTATCCGGCGGGCATGTTCACGGCGGAGGCCATCCATCGCCTGATCCTCTGGTATCGCCAGCAGGGGGATCCGGTGCGGGCGCGTCTCCTGTTGGATCATCTGACCGCCCACTATCCCGGTTCCCGATGGCTGCCACTCAGTCAGGAGTCACCGCCGTGAGGCCGATCGTCAAGGATTGTCAAATGCGAAAAATCATCTTGACGATCACTCGCTCCAGGCAGCATTATGTGCGCCATGGTATCTTGTGCGTCAGAATGGCGTTCCTGACAACCCTCTGACAGTGGCATCGACAGGAAAGAGTAAACGGGCTGGCCAATATGGAGACATGCAATGCTGTTGACTTCCTTTTCTGTCGAAAATTATAGGGCCTTTTCTCGCCAACAAAATATTGCCATTCGTCCGTTGACATTGTTTTTTGGTTGGAACAGTGGCGGCAAGAGCGCATTGGTTCGTTTCTTGCCGTTGCTGGCGGAGTCGATTCGTGTCGCAACGCTTCCAATCTGGTTGGCGGGTGATGTGGGCCGTCAGGCAACCTGGTCCGAACTGGTCTGCAAGTCAACCAGACGCAATGTCCTGCGATTCGCCCTCCACTGGAAACACACGCCATCCCTCTCAGCCGAGTGGGAAGTCCTGGTGGGAGTGAACGGGGAGGGTCAGCTAATACAGTCTCTGTCAACAACCATCGGGTCATCAAAAAGATCGTTCCTCACACAGGAGGAAGAAGAGGAGTGGACTGGCCTCGTTCCTTGCGTTGCGGCAGACGACGGAGCAAAAGAGAACATCAACGATCTAAAAAATGGTCTGGATCAACTGGCTGCCCAGGTTCAATGGATCAGTGGTGTGCGTGTACGCCCACCTCGGATTGCACTGTTTAGCGGCGGTGCCCTGCCGATGCTTCGGCCGGATGGTAGCGATGCTGTGAACCATCTCATCAAGGCGCAACTTCGGAGCACGGAA
>CAIWLA010000312.1 GCA_903913345.1 uncultured Magnetococcales bacterium
CACGATGCTCATTTTTTCCCGGTAGCGTACCTCTGGCTGGTTCTTGGTCTGTTTGGCGCGCAGGTGCGCCAGAGTGACGATGGCAAAGGGGTTGTCGGATGTCTCCAGATTGGATAGGTGATCCAGATAATCCAACAACTTTACCGTGTTGAACCTATAGACCACTTCTGACCCAAAGATTTCCTGTCGGTACTCCGAAACCCGCCAAGACGCTTCTTCATCCGCCAAAATGGCCAAACCGACCACTGGCCTACGGTGCAGGTCGTATGCCCGATACTGACAGGTGTACATTCGCTCCGCAAATTCGGGATCCCGATCTCCTTGCACTTCGACATGGATCAACACCCAAAGTTCATCTCCGTTGAGCAGCCATACCTTGATCAGCATGTCCACTCGGCGATTTTTGGCTTGCGCCTCTTTCGTAATCCGGTCCAACTCTTTATCCAGGAACTCAGGGTCACGCTGCCAATCGATACCGTCATGCGCTACCGGGAGAAAAAAGGCCAGGAAATCCTTGAAGTATGCCTTCAGGATCTCTTTCCATGGCGAGTCGTACTCGGTCGGTTGGTTTTGATTGTCGTGATCGGTCATGCACACATCCTTGGCAAAGAAATGCAACTCAGTATCGTGTCAACGGAATTACTATTCCACAACAACATCTTTGAATTCCAGATTTGATTTCCCACTATTGCAGGAAGAACAAAGTATTTGCAGATTGTCAAGAACGGTCTTTCCTCCCTTGCTCCACGGAACAAAGGGTAGCTTCTTCTTGGTATGCAATCAAGCGGGACCGAACACTCAGTTAATAAGAAAACCCCCTCATGCCCCACGATGGTTGGCCCGATGCAACCATCCCCCCAGGCGTCGCAAAATCTGCATTAAATCATCAACATAGGTAAAGACCACGGGAATGACCAGCAGGGATAAAAAGGTGGAGGTCAACAGACCACCGATCACCACCACCGCCATGGGGGCGCGGAAGCTCGGTTCCGCCCCCAGGCCGAGGGCAACCGGCAACATCCCAGCCCCCATGGCAATGGTGGTCATGACAATGGGGCGCGCCCGCTTGTGACAGGCATGGATCACCGCCTCCAGGCGCGGCATTCCCGCCTCCCGCCGGATCATCACCGCATAGTCCACCAGCAAAATCGAGTTTTTGGTGACAATGCCCATCAACATTAAAATACCGATGATGGCGGGCATGGAAAAGGCATGACCGGTGGCCAGCAAAGCGACAAAGGCCCCCCCCAGAGAGAACGGCATGGCCGCCAGAATGGTGATCGGCTGCATGAAATCATGGAACAACAAGACCAGTATCATGTAAATGCAGAGAATCCCGATGGCCATGGCCAGGCCAAAACTGTTGAACAATTCGGCCATCCGTTGGGCATCGCCTTCGGCGGGATGTCTCACGGAGGGGGGAAGGGTGCGCAACGCGGGCAGGGCCTCCGTCTCCGCGATGACCTGACCAATGACCCGACTGCCCAGTTCCACATCAACGGCGGTATTGCGCATCCGGTCCAGACGGTCAATCTGGGCCGGTCCGCTGGCCATGCGGACCTCGGCCACCGCCGACAACGGGACGGTGCCGTGGCGGGCGGCCACCGGCAGTTGCCGAATGGCGGCCATATCCTGACGCAGACTCTTGTGCAGACGAACCCGGATCGGCACCTGTCGCTGGGGCAGGTTGAGCTTGGCCAGGAGCACCTTGTACTCGCCGGCGGTGGCCACCCGCACGGCACGGGCGAGGGACTCCGAGGTGATACCCAGATCGGCGGCCCGCCCATAATCGGGCAGAATGTGGATTTCGGGTCGCTGAAGGCTCGCCGCCGAGGTGATGTTGCCGATCCCTTTGAGGGTGCGCAGATCATTCTCCAGGGCGTGCAAGGCGGTATCCAACGCCACAGGATCATCGCTGGTCAGAGAGACCCGCAACTTGGCCCCCGGCTCGCTGGAGGCAATGGCCACCCGAATGCCGGGCAAGGTTCGCAATTGGGCGCGAATATCTCCTTCAATCTCCACCTGTTTGCGGCATCTCTGGTTGCGGTGGGTCAGGTTGACCGTCAGCGTGGCCTTGCGGACATCCACACTGGAACCCCCCCCCAAAGGCCCCTGATCCGCACTGGCCGCCGAACCGACCGCCGCAAAGACCCCGGTGACTTCGGGCATGGCCCGCAACAGACGGATGGCCTGCTGGGTGATCTGCTCGGTGGCAGAGAGGGAAGATCCGGGTGCCAGTTCCAGGGTGACGATGGTCTGCCCCCGGTCTGCCACCGGAATGAACCCCTTGGGCAACAGGGGCACCAGCATCAGGGAGCCGACAAAAAAGGCCACGGCGGCCAACAGGGTGGTCCGGCGGTGGAGGATGCACCACCGCACCCAGCCCAGATAACGGGTGAGTAACGGGCTGTCCGGCTCCTGTTCCGTGATTGGGCGGAGGATATAGGCCGCCATCATGGGGGTCAGCAGCCGGGCCACCATGAGCGAGACGAGGACCGCCGCCGCCGCCGTGACCCCAAAAGAGCGAAAAAACTTGCCGGGGATCCCCCCCATGAAGGCCGTCGGCAAAAAGACGGCCACCAGGGTCAGGGTGGTGGCGATGACCGCCAGGCCAATCTCATCGGCCGCCTCCATGGCCGCCTGAAAAGGGCTTTTGCCCAGGCGCAGATGCCGGACAATATTCTCGATCTCCACAATGGCATCGTCCACCAACACCCCGACCACCAGGGCCAGGGCCAGCAGGGTCAACATGTCCAGGCTGAAACCGGCCTGTTTCATGACCAGAAAGGTGGGAATGATGGAGAGGGGGAGGGCGGTGGCCGAGACAAAGGTGGCCCGCCAGTCCCGCAAAAACCACCAGACCACCAGAATGGCCAAAAAGGCACCTTCGTAGAGCAATTCCATCGAGCCGTCAAAATTGTCCTGCACCCGGGCGACAATGTTATACGCTTCGCCAATCTGCACCTGGGGATGGGTGGCCTGAAAGGCCGCCACGGCCTTGCGGACCGCCTCGGCCACCGTCACTTCACTGGACCCCTTGATGCGGGTGATCTCAAAGGCCACCACCGTTTGACCGTTCAGCAGGGCGATGGTGGTGGGTTCGGCGATGCCATCGGTGAGGGTGGCCACCTCGGCGAGTGTCACCCGTCGGCCATCCGCCAGGGGAATATCCAGGTTGGCCAGCGGCTCCGCCGAATCCACCGCACCAAGGGTGCGAAAGGATTGCACCGCGCTGCCCACATCGCCACGACCGCCGGAGGAGTCCTGTTGCACCCGCTTGAGCTGAGTGGAGACATCGGCGGAACTGACCCCCAGGGCCGCCATGCGGAGGGGATCCAGGTCAATCTGCACCTCCCGATCCACCCCCCCGATGCGGGCAAACTTGCCCACGCCGGGGACCGACAGGATGGCCTTGGAGAGATCATTGTCGACAAACCAGGAGAGGTCCGCCACATCCAGGGCGGTGGAGGCCACCGTAAAGGTGATCAATCCCCGGCCACTGGTGGTTTTTTTGGAAATGATGGGATTGTTCATCTCCTGGGGCAGATCGTTGCGAACGGTGTCGATGGCGTTGCGTACCTCGTTGAGGGCCACCTCGGCATCCTTGTCGATGGAAAATTCCACGGCAATGGTGGCCGCACCATCGGTCACGATGGTCCGCACATGCTCCACTTCGCCCAGCGAGGCGATGGAATCCTCCATCTTGCGCACAATCTCGGTCTCCATCTGGGTGGGGGCCGCCCCCTCCATGGTGGCCAGTACCGTGATCACCGGGACTTCAATATCGGGAAAATTCTGGATGCCAAGGGCACGAAAGGATCCCAACCCCAACAGGGTCAGCAGGGCAAACAGCAACACCGCCGGGACAGGATTGCGGATGGACCAGGCGGAGACATTCATTGGGGTCTGGCCTGACTGTCCGCCTGGGAACCCGCTACCTGCACCCGGTCTCCCTGTTTCAGGAAGGCCCCCCCGGTGGCCACCACCGGGGCGGTGGTCGCCAGACCGGTGGTGATCTCCACCCACTCCCCCTGTCGCCGCCCGGTGGTCACCTTGCGTTGCTCGATGAGACCCTTTGCATCCACTTCAAATACATAGGTATTTCCATCCCGCATCACGACGGCGGATTGGGGCAGCGTCAGGGCGGGGCGGGTGGCGATCTGGATCTCTCCCTGGGCAAACATGCCCGCACGGGCGGGGCTGTCCGCCGGGAGATCCACATAGGCGATGGCCTTGCGGGTGGCGGGATCCAGGGTGGGTGCCAGCAGACGGATCTCCCCCTCTACCGCCTGGCCGTCCGAGAGGAGAATACGCGCCTTTTGCCCCGGATGGAGAGACAACAGTTGTTCGGCGGTCAGTTCTGCCCGCCATTCGACGCGCCCCTGGCGCACGAGCCGGAACAGTTCTGCGCCCGCCTGGACCACACTGCCCAGGGTGGCGGTGCGCGAGGAGATGATGCCGTCATCCACGGCGTGTATTTCGGTCTGCCGCAGCCGCACCTCTTCCATCTGCAAGGCGGCCTCGGCGGCCAGCAGGGTGGCCTTTCCGCTCTCTTCGGCGATCAGATATTGATTGATTTGCTGTTCCGAGAGTGCCCCCGTGCCGGTGACGGCCCGTGCCCGTTTGGCATTGGCCACCGCCTCCGCCAGATTGGCCCTGGCCTTGGCCACGTTGGCGCGTTGCTGTGCCCGACTGGCCAGGATGGACTCCTGGGAGAGACGCACCAGCCGCTGACCCCGTTTGACGCTCGATCCCACATCGACCGTCAATTCGGTAATGGCCAACCCGCCGATTTCAGCGGCGACGATGGCCTCTTGCCAGGCGGCAATGGTGCCGCTGCTGTTTTCCACCACTCCCCAGGATTGGCTCTGAGGGGTGACGGTCTGTACCGTCAGGACCGCCGATGGACCACCCGCCCAGGCAGGAGAGGCGACCAGCAGGGTCAACCATGGCCAAACCATCCAGGAGAGGGGCACCGCACGCCCCCCCCTTGAGTGGGCCAAAGGGAGGCGAAAAAAGCGGGGGCAAAGGGCAACAAAACGATCGGTCATGACTCACCTTCTTTTAGCGTGGAGGGGGCGGTGGTCTGCCAACCGCCGCCCAGTGCCTTGTACAGGGTGATCCAGGCGAGTACCTGGTCCCGTTGCAGGGCAATCTCGGTCCGTTCGGCATTGAGAGCGGTCCGTTGTGCCTCTTCCCGTGTCAACAGGCTGCTCCCG
>CAIWLA010000313.1 GCA_903913345.1 uncultured Magnetococcales bacterium
AGACATTGACGAAATTTTAAGCATTTCCATGGGATCCGAAACCTTTGCCCTGCCCGCTGGCATTGTGCGGGAGATTCTCGATCCCGGACCGGTGACGCCCATCCCCACGGCACCGGAATTTGTCGGCAACCTGATCAATTTTCGTGGCCGGGTGGTGCCGTTGGCCGACCTTCGTCTGCGCTGCGGTATGCCCGTCATTGCGCCTACCGTGGATACCCGTGTCGTGGTACTGGAGATCCAGTTTGAAGGGGAACCCATTCTGGTCGCCATTCTGGCGGACAAGGTTTATGAAGTCAGCCGTCTGGATGAAGTTGTCACCGGTCAGGTGCCACGCATTGGCTCGCGCTGGCGACCGGAATTTGTCAAGGCCATCGGTCGACGGAATAATGAATTTGTGATGATCCTGGATATTGACCGCATCTTTGCATCGGCCGATTCCATCGTATAACCTGAAATTTTGCAAACTGGAGCAAGCCATGCGCACTTCCATCAAGAACAAATTGATCCTGGTATTTATTTTGGTGTTTATATTGCCAGCCGTGTCCACTGTTTTCGCCCTCATGGGGCTGTCTGACGTGAACAAAAATCTCGGCACGCTGGTCGATTATGATGCCCAACGAGTCAAGTTGGCCATTTCCATGGAACGAACCATATACTTGATCCAGCGCGAGGAAAAAAACTTTCTGCTCTCTTCTGAGCTGGCTGACATAGAGCAATTTGACCGATCCGTACTGACCCACCGCGACGAGTTTCGGCGGTTGTCCGAGCAGCTTCGGAAGCTGTCCGATGGCACACTGCTCAACGAGTTGACGGCGATCGATGGGTTGTTTGGTGAGTTTGTCACCTCTGAAGATAAAGTGCGCACCATCGGCCGTCTCCACTCCAACGACCAGGCTGGGCAAATTATCAGGACGGAAGACCAGGCCGCCAGGGACACCGCTGTCGGTGCCCTCAACCCGTTACTGCTTGCTGTTGACAGTACCAATTTTACGCCAGTCCAATTGCGTGTGGCCGAACGTGCGCGCCATATCATCTCTCTGTTTGCCGTAGCACGGGGTTTTTTGCGTGATGCGGTCATAGCCAACAACGATAACGGTATTGATGCGGCCCTGAAACGGTTCAGTGAGACCATCACGCAGCTCAAGAGCATCTCCCAGGATGCACGCACGCTGTCGACCAGTGACAACGACCGCCGTGCCTTTGATGCGTTTCTGGAAAAGTTTGCGGCATGGGAAAAAATCACCGAACGGACGGTTGACCTGGTGCGCCAAAACACAGAAAGCAAGGCCTTTGCTCTGTCTCGGGGTGAGGTGCGGGAACTCTCCGTCCGGTTGCGGAAAGCTCTATCGACGATCGTCGAGTCGACCGAGAAACAGATGCTGGAGGCAAAGCTGAAGGCAGACGGCCATTACGAAACCCTCAAGACCACCTTGTATGGCCTCATCGCAGTAGCCTTCTTCCTGGCCATGGGCAGTGCGCTGTTTCTCGCCTTCTCCATCAGCAGCAGCCTGCTGAAGGCCGTCAAATTGGCGGACACGGTGGCGGATGGTGACCTTTCCGTCGAGATTGTTGCCACCACCCAGGATGAGGTGGCGGATCTGCTCAATGCCCTGGGCAGAATGATCGCCAACCTGCGCACGACAGCGCGGGTAGCCGACGAGATTGCCGGTGGCAATCTCGCCATCCAGTTTCACCGCAAGTCGGAGCAGGATATTTTGGGCATCGCCCTGGAAACCATGCTCCATCGTTTGCGCTCGGTGGTCAACGATGCCAATCAGTCTGCGTCGGCGGTTTCATCCGGCAGCGAACAACTCTCCGCCAGTGCCCAGCAACTGAGCCATGGAGCCGCCAAACAGGCCGCCGCTGCCG
>CAIWLA010000314.1 GCA_903913345.1 uncultured Magnetococcales bacterium
TATGCCTATGACCGACACTGCGATCAAGCAATCCAAGCCGAAAGACAAGCCCTACCGCATGTTTGATGCGGACGGTCTCTACCTGGAAGTTGCCCCAAGCGGGGGCAAGTGGTGGCGTTTCAAGTTCCGGTTTGGGGGCAAGGAGAAACGGCTGTCCGTTGGTGTCTACCCTGAAGTGACACTCAAGCAAGCCCGTGAACGGCGCGACGAAGCCCGGCGGTTGCTGGCGGAAGGCATCGATCCTGGCGAGCATCGGAAGATCACCAAGACCATGGTCGCAAGCAGGACAGAGGATTCCTTCGAGGCAGTTGCCCGTGAATGGTTCGCCAAATTCTCCCCCACGTGGGCAGAGAGTCACGCCAGCAAGATCATCCGCCGTCTGGAAGTGGACGTGTTCCCCTGGCTGGGATGCCGTCCAGTGGGCGAGATCACCGCCATGGAGTTGCTGACCATCCTACGGCGGATTGAAGACAGAGGCGCACTGGACACGGCGCACAGGGCAAAGCAGAACTGCGGGCAAGTCTTCCGGTACGCTGTTGCAACTGGCCGGGCGCAGAATGATCCTTCATCCGCCTTGCGTGGAGCACTACCACCACCCAAGGAGGGGCATTTCCCGACCGTCACCGACCCCCAGGCCATTGGGGAACTATTGCGGGCCATAGATGGGTACACTGGCTCTTTCGTCTCCAGGGCAGCACTGAGACTGGCCCCGCTGGTATTCGTGCGACCCGGTGAACTTCGAAAAGCTGAATGGGCAGAGCTTGATCTTGATACCGCCACATGGACCATTCCGGGCGAGAGGATGAAGGCACGGGAAAAACACGTGGTCCCACTGTCTACCCAGGCGGTTGCCATCCTGCGGGAACTCTACCCGTTGACCGGGCATGTCGGTAAATATGTCTTCCCTGGGGCAAGGTCTGCGGATCGGCCAATGTCGGAAAACACCGTGCTGGCCGCACTGCGTCGCATGGGGTACGAGGTGGGCATGATGACCGGGCATGGCTTCCGGTCTATGGCGTCAACGATTCTGAATGAGCAGGGGTGGCACAGGGACGCGATAGAAAGACAGCTTGCCCATGCTGAGAGGGACAGTGTCCGGGCGGCCTACAACTACGCAGAGCACATGCCCGAACGGAAGAAGATGATGCAAGCATGGGCGGCTTATCTTGACCAACTGGCGGGCAGGAACGTGGTGCCGCTGCGGGCGGCCACGGCTTGACCTGCCCAACGAATGCCCGGCATAGGCCGATCACCGAAGAGAGGACACCTTTTACCTCCTGGCTGGGCTACTCCATGAAAGGAATTTGCATTAAAAGGATGCGAAACGATGAATATTTACCCTGACAAAAACAATCAATGCCTTGTGCCGTCTAATCATGGCCAGGAATACCTGGAAAGAAAATGGCTTAACCGTCAAATATGGCAAATAGATGAAGCGTGTAAACTGATAACCATTGGGTTCCTGTTTGATTTTCGTATTTTGAACGACAATCAAGAGCGCGAAAGGCGGGAGATTGAAAGGGAGTTTGACAGGCTGAACGCGAGGGGCCTGGGTTCAGATATATCGCCAGACGAGATCATTCTTTCACAACGGAATGAGGCTGAAAAAGAATCGCGCATCCAGTTGCAATCAATGGAAATAGTCTTTGATGATTGCAAACGCTTGGCGCAGGAAGGTATAGAATCTGGAACGATCACCACCCCATTCACCCGAAAAAATTGGCTCAAATGGGCAAGAAAAAACGGGTATTCTGTCGATCACTTGACCGCTGCGGATCCTGAAACCATCCCGCAACCTGAGCCAGAGGCGACAACCCTACAGCTACCGGCAGAAGAAAGCCTCACCGATACGGGCACCACGCCAGAGCCGACAAGCCCACCCGCACAGCCAGAGGCGACAAACCCATGGGCATTCCTTCCCGTGAACGAACCATACCGGGCGCGTGTCATTGCAATTTGTCGTGGAGCAATATGGACCATCGCAAACAGAAGCGAGTATATCAAACACGGAAAAGGCTTTTCCGCCAACAAAATCGCTAAAGAGGCTCTGGACGTTTCCCATAAATGGTGGGATGAAAAAAGGCTGGAGGGCGCACAGTATTCCAACGAGGTAACTGCTAGATGGGTTTCGAAATGGCTGAAAGCTGGGAAACCAAACCCCGATTAAAACCCATCTGACGATAAAATTATATTATCCATGAACAAATAAAAGTTGCCCCTACCTTTCGTGGATACCA
>CAIWLA010000315.1 GCA_903913345.1 uncultured Magnetococcales bacterium
GTACTGGGCAGCGGCAAAACGACGTTGGGGACCAACGCCCCAGAGGCTGATCAAAAAATAGATCGGGATCAGGGTCAACTCCCAGAACAGGAAAAAGAGCAGCGTATCGAGGGCACAAAAGATGCCGATGGTTATCCCCTCCAGGAGCAACAACAGGGCAAAATAAAGCCTTGGCATCTCCCGCACCCCGGAAGCCAACACCATCCCCAGGAACAGCACGGCCGACAGGAACAGAAAAAGTGCCGAAAAACCATCCACACCGAGCAGGTAGTGAGCGTTCACCGTCATGATCCAATCGGCTCGCTCCAGCCATTGAAAACCCGCCTGCTCAGGGTGGATCCCCCAAACCACTCCGCAAGCCAGCACCGTTTCCACCACCGCCGCCCCCACCGCCATGGAACGGGCCTGGCGTGGCGGCAGCAGCCAGAGCAGAGCGGCGGTCACAAGCGGCCAAAAGATCAACACGCTCAGCAGGGGAAAGGCGGAAAAAACCGTCAACGGGGTTGCCATCATTCCTGCCCCCGATGGATCTCATACAAATAGGGGGCATAGGGAGCCGCCATGGTCTGGGCGGTCTGGTCCAGCAGGTGCAACCAGGGTTCCGAGAAAAAACCGGCGGTCAACTGCACCCCGATCAACAGGATCGCCAGGGTCAACTCCAGCCATCGGTCATAACCAACGGATGGAACAACGGGCGTTACTTTTTGCCCAGGCGAGGCGAGAAATACCCGTTGAAAAGACCACAACAGGAAGGCCGCCGAGGCCACATTGCCCAGTGCGGCGGCAATGGGGATCAGGGCACCAAAACGGCGCATGGCCGCCTCCATCAGCAGATGGACCGCCTCAAATCCGGGGGTGCCGGGCATCCCGACAATGGAGAGACCGGCCACAAAAAAGGCCAGGCCGATCCACGGCAAACGCCCAAACAGACTCCCCAGCTTCGAAATCAAAACGGTTTTTGTCCGCCGATTGATGAGACCGATCATAAAAAAGAGGGTCGCCGCCGCCAACCCCATATTGCAGATCAACAGGATGCTGCCCTGAAAAGCCTGGGCCTGCAGACTGAACAGGCCAATCAGCAAAATATCGGTATGGCTGATCACGGCATAGGCCATCATTCGACGCAAATTTTGTTGCATCATCGCGAGCCACGCCGCATAGAAAATGCCGATTGTGGCAATCACCACGACGACCACCTGCCACTGATGGGCCGGGACCGGCAACAACGGAAACAGGAAACGCAACAAACCATAAAAACCGGTTTTGACCCCCAACAAAAAAACCAACGCCAGCACAACGGTACCGCGCTCCGCCACCAAGGGAGCCAGCCATGCAGAGGAAAGAGGGGAATCCGAATGCCGAAACCATAGAAAAGCATAAAAAATACAGCGACTTGCATTGTATCTGGCAGGGGGATGGCGGACAGACGCAGCAGATCAAAACTCCACTCCCCCGTCACATCCCAGTGCAACAATCCCAATATCAGGGTACCCAACAAAAGCAAAAAGATCCCCACCCCCATGAATTGAAAAAAACGGGTGAGGGAGAGACCTTCATCCGGGGAGGCGGACCAGAGATGCATCAGATAACCGGCCAAAGAGAGCTGGACCACCGAAGAGGCCACGAACCAGAGGAGATCCAGGGTGGCAAACTGGCTCATCAGGGCCGCTTCGCCCATAAAAAGAATGGTCAAAAAACGGGACTGGGGCCGAAACGGTCTGACCCAACCATAGGGAATGGCCATCAGGGAGAGAAAGGCGGTCAACAGCATGAAAATCACCGTCATGCCATCTGCGGCGACATGGTAGGAGAACGGACCCAGGAGGGTATGCTGTTCGGCCAGTTGAAAAACGGGACGAGAGGAATCAAACAGGAGATAGAGATAACCCGTGCCGAGCAGTTCCAGGGTGGCCAGGAACATGGCCACCCAAAAGGCGGTGCGATCCATCCGCAGGCGGGCCACCCACACCGCCGCAACAACCGGGAACAGTTGCAGGCCAGTCAAAACAGGCCAGGTACTCTGCTCGGTCCATGAAATTTCAGTCATCATGACGGATTACAAAACCACGACAAAAGTTAACACAATCATCAACACCAAGTAGCGTGGCTCACTGAACAAACGGTCGATCCGCAACAAATAGACCCCCAGATCGGCCACCGTGTGAACCATCCCCTCACCGCCGACACTCAAAATACGATCCTCCAGCCATTGCGACCAGTTGGCCAACTGTTCCAGCAGGCCGCCCATCACCCCCACGCCTGTCGTCCACCTCTCGGACGCCCCCTCCTCCGCTCCAGGGTGCCCGAACAGGATTCTTTCCATGGCACCGCTGCCCATGAGGCGGTTGACCAACCGATCGTCCAGACTCTGCACATCCCGCGCCAGGGATTGGCTGGGATGGGTAATCAGGAGATCGGTCAGGGGATCCAACCAGAACCGGGCCAGGGCGGCGGCAAACAGCCCCCGATGCCGCTGCAACCGCCGGATCCACCAGCTGGATGGGACGGGACCATCCAAAAAGTGCATATAGGATGGGGCACTCAGCAGTTGATAGCCGCGCCAACCCGCATGCAGGGCCAGATGCCAGGCGGCCAGATCAAACCAGCCCAGTCCGCACGCCACAAACATCAGCCCCACCTGGGTTTGCGTCCCACAGATCAGGCCACTCTTGACATCGGTTTGCACCCATCCGACCAACGTGCCGTACAGCGCGGTCAGTCCACCCAGCAGGACCAGGATGGCCATCAAAAAAGGGGAATGAATGAGCAGATTTTCCAGTCGAATCAACAAATAGACCCCGACATGGACCATCAAGGAACCATAAAAGAGGGCACTGGATGGCGTAGGCCCTTCCAGGGCACGACCCAACCAGGTTGCAAACGGCACCTGGGCCGACTTGACCAGGGCCGCCAGCACAAATCCCCCGGTCAGGAGACCCAGTTGCAGCGAAGTCAGCCGGGTGGATCCCCCCAGAATGTCGGTCCATTCGCTGCCACCCAGCCATATGAAGGCGAGGAGAATGGCGACCGTAAACCCGGCATCCCCCACACGGTTGGTGACCAGGATCCGGGTGGCATGGCGGGTGGCCGTGGTGCGCCCGGTCGCATAGCCGATCAGCAGGTAGGAGGTCAGTCCCATCCACTCCCAACCGACAAAGGCCAACACGGCATTGCCCGCGAGGAGAAAGAGCAACAATCCTGAGACAAACAGGCTCAAGATGGCAAAAAAACGGTGAAAACCCACCTCCCGATGGAGATAGTGGATCGAAAAACGGACGGTCAACAGGGAGAGCAGGGCCGCCAGGGTGGCCATGGCCAATCCCAGTCGATCCAGGGTAAAACCGATCATCACCCGATATCCGGTCGTCTCCATCCAGGGAGCCAGTCGCATGGAACCCGGTGCGGAGCCAGCCAGAAAGGCACGGAGATCCACCACCAACAGCAGCCCAAACGCCAACGCGGTCGCCCAGGAGGCCACCCGCGCCGTGGATTTCTCGCCCGCCTCGCCCCGATTCCATCCGCCCAGCAGACCGATGCCAATCCAGGCCGCCGCCAAACCGGGCAACACGGGCACCAACCATACCCACTGTTCAACCATGGCGCACCCCCTCCCCCGGTTGGGCGATAAAGACCGGCGGCAAGGGACCATCACGACCGCCATACCACTCCACCGAACGGGCCACCGTGCGCAACGGCTCCCGCGACCCGGACCACAACACCCACCCCTCCCCCGGTCGGAACAGGTGGACCCGTTCGCTCTCCGGCTCCTTGGCGACCAGGATGATCCAGGCATTGTCCACCAGTTCGCGAATGGCGGGCTGACGGTCATGAATGCGGGTCAGCACCTCTGGCATCTGCTCCACGACCACCAGTAAACGCATGGCCTCATGGATCTCGATCATCTGTTTGGGCAGACCGGTACGCAGGTCCGAGGCCGCTCCATCCATCACCCCCAACAGCCCCGTCACATTGTGCATGATCTTGGAGCCACAGCCAAAACGGTCGTTGTCCACCGTGGAAAAATAGTATTCCAGGCTGATGCCCGCCCCCACCGGACCCGCCGCCAGGAGAATTTTTTCGGCAATCTCTCCATCGGTATCGTGGGTGGGGTCATAGGAGATGAGAAACATGCGGCGGTCAAAAAAGAGTCCCTGGGCCACCGACCGCCGACCGATCAGGGCCACGGCATTGGTGACATGGCCCAACTCCGGTCGGGCCTGACTAAAGTCATAGGTACGCCCCACCACATGGGCCAGAGCCTGCGCCGGGGTGAGCCGTTTGGGTGCCGAGGCCAAACGACGGCTCCGCTCATGGGCCGAACCGGCACAGGCCAGATCCAACGACACCCGCAAACGTTCAAAGAGGGGCCGCTGTGACTCAGGCAGGGTTGCGAGGTCAAACCAGAGGATCTCTTCGCTGCCGGTATTGTGATTCATCCCCAAAAACCAGGTGTCGGCAGGGATCTCGATACCCCGTTGGCGCACGAGATCCCGCACCACCGGGCGATTGGCCATGGCGGCAAAGACCCGTGCATTCGGCCCCCCATGCCGACCACTACAGGCCCCACAATCATAGGCCGCCAGATGGGGGTTGTTCTGGCTCATGGAACCATGGCCCACCAGGACGACCAGAGGGGAAAAATGGTCGGTCAGACCAATGGTACGCAGGAAACCATTCACCCAGTCGGCCTGTTCCCCATCGGTCAGGCCAACACGGGGCTGCTCCTTGACCGCCGGAGGGGCAGAAGAATCCGCCGTCAAGGTCAATTGGGTCGGGATGGCCTGATCAAACCAGCTCCGCAACCGCGCCACCAGACGCCCTGTGGTCAATGGGGCAAACAGCTTGCCGATCAACAGCAACACGGCACCCGGTGCAGACAATGCCGTCCATAAAACCGGGCGCAGCAAACCCAAACGGGTGCCCTGATGGATCTGCTCCTTCACCGCCAGACGATACCGCCGCCGGGCCAGATAGGGGCGATGGCGCGATGCGGCCTCCGCCAGAGGCTCTTCGCAGATCCGATGGGCAGGGGTCACCACGACCGGGCAGAGGTTGGAAAATTGACGGTCGTCCAACCCCCGCCAGGCGATGGGCACCCCAAAAAAACCGGCGGCCCCCAGGGTTTCAATCTGTGGTTCCACCTCTTCCAGGTGACGGCGGATCCCCTCCTCCCGATCATCCATGCAAAAGATGAGTTGACTGACGGGACGGCTGTCACGCCTGGCCCAGCGTCCCCGCCCGTGGTTTTGCACCAGGGCATTCAATACCTGGTCGCGATAATGGCGTTCATAGGCCTGGAGCCAGATCTGACCCGCTCGATCCCGGTCCAGACGGGCCAGACAATCCAGCATCTGCTCCACCTGCGCCGGACTCAGGGCACGCCACTCCTGGGCCGTCATGCCCAGGTGCTGGGCCAACAGGAAGAGCGGCCAGGCGTGGTCAGAGGGGGTGCGCTCCCGGCGATGACCAGGGGCATGGCGTCCAATCCGCAGGATGCGCGCCAAGGCATACCACTGCCTCTCATCGGGGGGATTCTCGGCGGATTGGGTCAACAAACGCCCGGCATACGCGGTCATATACTCCGGCAAATCGTCGTTGAACAGGGACCAACGCACCAGAAATTCGGCACTGTGGCTGCGAAAATACCACCGCAACATCTCCAGACGCGGCTCCACCTGCCAATGGCGATGGCACAACCGCATGGCATACAGTCGTTCCAGCAACAGGCTCACCGCCAGATAGTCCATCATGTTGACCCGCTCCGGGGTCAACCCCTCATAGCCGGGGTGCAGATGACGCCACATGATCATCCCCGACCAACCGGGCAGGCGCAGGGCCAACCGTTCCAGATAGGCGGTCCACTGTTTTTCCGGCAGACCCAGTCGGGTCAGGAGGGTCATCACCCCCTCCACCGCATCCTCGCCGAGACTCTCAATCTCCTCCCGCCAGTTGGACAACTCTTCCGGGAGAAAAGACCAGTCCCGCATGGCCTGCCGACACCAGGCCACAAAAAAACCGTCCGCCCGGTCGGGATAGGGCCAGGCCGCCAGACCGTGATCCAGATAACCCGCCAGATGACGCAACAGGATCGGGCGCAGATCCTCGAAGAGATCCTCCCCCGTCACCGTGGCCAACAACTCGCTCATGGTCAATTCCGGTCCCAGTCGTGCCAGGAGTCGATCCGTGAGGGTTTCGGCCTCACCCCGGACCAGGGTGGAAAAGAGCCGCTCATTCAGATCGGCCCCCGGAATGGAACCTTGGGAAAAATAGCCCAGCAAATGATCAAGCTGCTCTTCCGGGTGTTGGGTGAGATGCGCCAGTCCCAATCCATCCAGACAGGCCTGCCAGAGGGCGGCAACGGCCTCCGCCTCCTCGCCTTCCGATGCGGCGAGCCAGTGCCGACGGGTCTCGGCGTCCAGATCCGGTTGCAGCGTTGTCAGTGCCCGTTGCTCCTCTTCTCGCCAACGCAGTTGGCAGGACTGAATGGGCCGCAGGTCATGCAACAGAGCCACCCGATAGAGGTCCAGGCGATGCAAGAGACCCCTCCGCACCACGGCCACCTCCTGCGTGGCCTCCAGATCCGGATCCCGCCGCAGCTCCTCTTCCAACTCCTGCCGGGTGATACGTCCCTGCCGCAAAGCGGCCCGGAACTGCTCTTCCGGCCAATAGCCATGAATGCCTGTCACCTGCTTGGCCTGCCGCAAGGCATCCGGGAAGGACAAATGCTGGAAACCATGCAGGGTATTGTGGTGGATAAAGTCACGAATCGGGGCCTGACCCGGCAGGTGGTGTTCCAGGTGGTGAACCCAGGCCAACAACCGTTCCCGCATCGACAATGGGGCATCGGGTTGATCGTGACTCATCAGCGATACCCCGCAAAGAGGGTCACGAAATGATTCACGGAACCGCTGACCAGTTGCAACAGAGGGGCGGCCACCACACCCAGAAGCAGGATCCAACCCATCAACAGGGCCGCCGTCATACTCTCCAGCCCGGTCAGATCGGACAGATGGATGGGATGGGATGGGGCCGGGCCGGTGTACATTTGGCCCATGGTGCGCACCGAATAGGCCGCACTGATGATCATGCCCAGGCTGAGAAAGAGAACCAGCCATCCCCAACGCTGAAACCCGCCGACGATGACATGCCATTCGGCGATAAAGCCAACGGTCCCCGGCATCCCGATGGCCGCCACCAAGGCAAAGGCGATAAAAAAGGCAAAGCGGGGGGTTGTCTGGAGCAGGGAACCATAGTCACCCACATCACGGGTATGGGTGCGCTGATAGAGAAGCCCCACCAACAAAAACAGCGCGGCAGCCGACAAACCGTGGGCCACCATCTGCGTCACCGCACCCAGCAAACCCGCCACGTTGAGTGAGGCGATCCCCAGCAACACCACCCCCATGTGGCTGATGGAGGAGTAGGCCACCATGGCCTTGAGATCGCTCTGTCTCCAGGCCAGTATCGCCCCATAGACCAGCGAAAAGAGGGCCAGGGCCATCAGTCCCCCCTGCAACACCACCACGGCCTTCGGCAGCATGGCCGAGGCGCGAATCAGGCCATAGGAACCCATTTTGAGCAGCACCCCGGAGAGGAGGATACTCACCGGACTGGGAGCCTCCACATGGGCCAGGGGCAACCAGCCATGGATGGGAAAAACGGGCATCTTGACCCCAAATCCCACCAGAAATCCGATAAAAATCAGTATCTGAGTCTTGACCGGGACGGTGATCATGCCGGTGGAGAAACCGGCCATGGCAAAATTGTTTGCCTGGGCCGCATCAAACCCCAGCAAGAGGCTGATCAGCAAAAAGACCGAGCCGCCCATGGTATACAGGACAAAATTGAGGGCCGCATGTTGGCGATTCACCCCCCCCCATCGGTTGATCAGAAAGAAGAGGGGAATCAGGGTGAATTCCCAGAAAATATAGAACAGTGACCAATCCTGGGCCATGAAGACACCCAACATGCCCATTTCCAGCAGGAGCATGAGCAGATAGAAACCTTTGGGTTGGTCTTGGATCGAGGCCGAGGCCAGGAGGGCAACAAAGGAGAGCAGGGTGGCCAGCAAAACCATGGGCAGAGAAAAACCATCCACGCCCAACAGGTAGGCTGCACCGACCTGTATCAACCAGGGTTCTCTTTCCACACATTGCACGGCGGCGGAGGTGGGATCAAAGGTGGCCAGCAACCCCCAGGCCACCAACAAGACGACTCCAGAACAGGAGAGGGCGACACCCCGTGCGTGTCGGGCATACCGCACCGGCAACGAACCGATCAGGAAGGCCCCCAGCAAGGGCAGGAACAACATCAAGGTGAGAGGCTTGGTCATGGGTGGCAACAGATCAAA
>CAIWLA010000316.1 GCA_903913345.1 uncultured Magnetococcales bacterium
CAGGAGGAACACCATGAAAAAAGCCATATTGTTAATCCTTTGGACTTTTATTGCGTATGCCGCATAAATCTTAACATGCACTCCATTCGTGATCCGTCATGGCTATCATTTTTCATCATCGAACCGGCAGATTTCACTGTCTGCTGGTTGCGGTGGGCCCGGACCCGCCAGGGCCGGTGCAGGCCGGCATCGACTGGACCATCGTGACCTACTCGCCTGATCTCACGTGGAGATCTATCACCTGCGACAACAGCCTGTTCGTGGGCCGTGGAAACGAAATCCAAAGACAGGAGGTGATGTCCATACAAACACCTGAATGCAAGAGCATTCAAGGATCCGTTCCCACGGTGGACCGTATGAACGTATTCAATGACAGGAGGTGATGCCCATCAGGAACACAGTTCAAAAGATTCCGGACGACAACAGAGATAGCTATTTAATTGATATACTTAACAATCGAGGAGAAAATAATGAAGGAAAAGATCTTTTCAATCCTTACCCTGGCAGCGCTTATCCTGGCCCTGACCTCCCCGGCAATGGCAGCGTTTCAAATCGAGGTGGACGGACCCAACGACCTTCATTGACCCACCATTGGGTCAATTTCCCCCTCACCCTCAGGTTCGAATCGAATATTGGCACAAAAGTTTTCTACCGCCACGCTTTTGACTAATGTTGACCTGACGGCTACGTTGCTCATGTCGCAAACCGTAAGCGGTTCGCCCCTGGTGCAAATCTGGTCTGGAGCGACTAATCCGACGTTACTGATTGCAACGCTCTCCCTCTCGGGTTCATTTTCGGCAACGCCTGCCAATACCACATTTACCGCATCCGGAGTCACTCTTCCACAAAGCCTTAACTACTGGGTAACACTCCAAGCTCCGACCGGTATCTATAACTGGAGTATGGCAAGTGGCCCGAATGCACTCACCTTCGACGGCACTTCTTGGATACCAACAGGACCACCAGCCGTAGCCTTTAAGGTGGGATTGACGAGCAGCCCCGCAGCCGTCCCCGAACCATCAACGTATGCCCTGCTCTGCATCAGTCTGGGGGTGGTGGGGTATGCGAGAAGACGAATGGCGAAAAGAGAAGAGTGAAATAATAAAAACAGTCCGAGAGGCAAGGGTAAAGGATGGGGCGGTTGTAACCACTCCTTTACCCTTTACTCTACGGAGTTCCTATGTCACCGAAAATGATCATGCTGGCCATCACGCTGCTCCTTATCCTCATCATCGCCATCGATCTGCAGGTGGTGCGGCGCCATTACGGCGAACGGGGCGTTCGGGGGAGGAAGTATGTCAGAAAATGGTTCAAAAGTCGACGCCCGGCTCTGGGTGCGCTGACCGTTGTCTATCTGGCGGCCGGTGGGGTGCTGCTGTATACCAACCTGGCGCGGTTCCCCGGACTGCGCCATGAGAGCAGCCAGTACGTGGAGAGCGCCGGAAGGTTCCTCAAACAGGAAAAGTACCACGAAGTAGTCATCGAACTGCATAACGCCATCAAGCAAAACCCCGATGACATCGAGGCCCTCTTGCTGCTGGCTCGGGTCCAGACCCGGCTGGGGCAGTATAAAGAGGCAGTGGAGAGCTACCGGAAGGTCATCAGCCTGGATCCAAAACAGTACGACGCCCATCTGGAACTGGGCCGCTTGGCCTTTGCCCTGAAAGACCCGCCTCTGGTACTGGCAGAGGCCACAGAGGCGGTCAGGCTCCAACCGGACAAGGTGGAGCCACGCCTGCTGCTGGCCCAGATTTACCAGGTAATCGGCAAGCGCGAACCGGCTTTGGAGCAGTGCCGGGTCATCATCGGTAAAGAGTTCGCCACTCCGGAACTCCGACAACAGTTCGTCCGACTCCTGATTGGCCTGCGAGCCTTTGGCGAGGCACTC
>CAIWLA010000317.1 GCA_903913345.1 uncultured Magnetococcales bacterium
TCTCCCAGATGCACCGGTCGCCGGGGGTCTTTTTTGACCATGACAAGGGCAAGACCCACAGCAGTGGCAAGTTTTTGTTCAATGCCCGGATCATTCCGTATCGGGGTTCCTGGTTGGATTTTGAGTTTGATCCCCGGGATTTTCTGTTCACCCGTATTGATCGGCGGCGCAAATTGCCGGTGACCACGTTGTTGCGGGCCATGGGTATGCGCCCTGAGGAGATTCTCAGCCGGTTTTACGAGGTGGAGCAGTATCGCAAGGTGGGGATCATTTGGGAGAAAAAGCTGATTGCCGATCGTTTGCAAGGCAGTCGCCCCAACTTTGCCATTGTGGATCCCACCACCGGGGAGGAGTTGGTCAAGGCCAAGGGTCGGATCACCATTCGGACCATTCGTCGTCTGGAGGCGTTGGGGTTGGAATGGTTGCAGGTTCCGACCGAGGATCTGGTTGGCCGTTTTGTAGCCAGGGATGTCCAGTTGGCGGGCACCGATGAGTTGGTGGAGTCGGGTACCGAACTGACCGAATCCCTGTTGGCCCGTTTTGAAGAGGCGGGGATCAGCGCGATCGATGTCCTGTTTATCGATCATGCCACCGTTGGGCCGTATTTGCGCAACACCTTGGCCAGCGACAAAAACCAGACGGTGGAAGAGGCCCTGATTGATATCTACCGGATGATGCGTCCGGGAGAGCCGCCGACGGTTGATGCGGCCACTTCCTTGTTTGAGAGTCTCTTTTTTGACCCGGATCGGTATGACCTCTCCACCGTGGGACGGATGAAGCTGAACAAACGGTTGGGGGTTCAGTGTGAGCTGGATGTGCGTGTGCTGCACAAGGAAGATATTCTGGGCGTCATTGATATTTTGCTCAAGCTCAAAGATGGCCATGGCAAGGTGGACGACATTGACCATCTGGGCAATCGTCGGGTCCGTTCGGTGGGCGAACTGCTGGAGAATCAGGTGCGCATCGGTCTGGTCCGCATGGAGCGGGCCATTCGGGAGCGGATGTCTTCGGCGGATGCGGACACCCTGATGCCGCATGACATCATGAATTCCAAGCCGTTTTCGGCGGTCATTCGGGAATTTTTTGGTTCCAGCCAGTTGTCGCAGTTTATGGATCAGACCAATCCCCTCTCGGAGATTACCCACAAGCGGCGTTTGTCCGCGTTGGGACCGGGTGGCATGACGCGGGAGCGGGCCGGGTTTGAGGTGCGTGACGTTCATCCCACCCACTATGGGCGCATCTGCCCGATTGAGACCCCGGAAGGTCCAAACATTGGCTTGATCAACAGCCTGTCCACCTATGCGCAGATCAACGAATTCGGCTTCATTGAAAGTCCCTATCGGCGGGTGGAAGAGGGCAAGGTCACGGATCAGGTCGATTATCTTTCGGCGATTGAAGAGGAAAACTTTATCATTGCCCAGGCGAATGCCGAGTTGGATCGGCAGGGGCGTCTGACGGGTGAACTGGTTCAATGTCGGCATCTGCTGGAGTTTACTGTCTCCACGCCCGACCGTATTCAATACATGGATGTCTCGCCCAAGCAGATTGTCTCGGTGGCCGCCGCGCTCATTCCCTTTCTGGAAAATGACGATGCGAACCGGGCGTTGATGGGTTCCAACATGCAGCGGCAGGCGGTTCCTTTGCTCCGCACGGATGCCCCGTTGGTGGGTACTGGCATGGAGGCGGTGGTGGCGCGGGATTCGGGAGTGGCCATTGTCTGCCGACGCTCTGGTGTGGTGGAGGAGGTGGAAGCCTCCCGTATTGTCATCAAGGCGGATGAGGAGCCGGGTTCCACGGAGCCGGGGGTGGACATTTACAAGTTGACCAAATTTGCCCGTTCCAACCAGAACACCTGCATCAACCAGAAACCGTTGGTGCTGGCGGGTGATCGGGTGACCAGGGGGGACATTATTGCCGATGGTTCCAGTACCGAGCTGGGTGAGTTGGCCCTGGGACGCAACGTCCTGGTGGCCTTCATGCCCTGGAACGGATACAACTTTGAGGACTCCATTCTGATCTCGGAACGTCTGGTGCGTGACGATGTCTTTACCTCGATCCATATTGAAGAGTTTGAGGTGATGGCGCGGGACACCAAACTGGGCCCGGAGGAGATCACCCGTGACATGCCCAATGTGGGCGAGGATGCGCTGCGCAATCTGGATGAGTCCGGCATTATTTTTGTGGGGGCGGAGGTCAAGGCCGGGGATATCCTGGTGGGCAAGGTGACGCCCAAGGGTGAGACCCAGTTGACCCCCGAAGAAAAATTGTTGCGGGCCATTTTTGGTGAGAAGGCCTCGGATGTGCGGGATACTTCGTTGCGTCTGCCGCCGGGGGTATCGGGTACGGTTGTGGATGTGCGGGTCTTTTCGCGTCGGGGGTTGGAGAAAGACGATCGGGCCAGGGCCATCGATCAGGAAGAGATTGCCCGTTTGCAAAAAGACA
The DNA here is from genome assembly GCA_903913345.1 of uncultured Magnetococcales bacterium. Lineage (GTDB taxonomy): Bacteria > Pseudomonadota > Magnetococcia > Magnetococcales > Magnetaquicoccaceae > Magnetaquicoccus. The sequence continues at coordinate 2,443 of CAIWLA010000317.1, forward strand.
TGGTGGCCGAACGGCGCATCATTGAACGGGATGCCGATGCCCGTATCCGGTCCATGCTCATGGGCAAGGTGGTGCGGGGAGGGGTTGGGGTTCCGGCGGGGGAGGTGTTGACCGCCGCCCTGTTGGACAGACTGGGTTCCAAGCGGTGGAATGGGCTGATTCTGGAAGAGGATGCGATCACCCATCAGATTGAGGGGATTCGCGAACAGATTGACAAGGCGGCGTTGCGACTCAAGAAGCGGTTTGACAGCAAGGTGGAAAAGCTGGAGCGGGGGGATGATCTGCCGCCGGGTGGGCTGAAGATGGTCAAGGTGTATGTGGCCGTGAAGCGCAAGCTGCAACCGGGTGACAAGATGGCGGGTCGGCACGGCAACAAGGGTGTCATTTCCAAGATCAATCCGGTGGAGGATATGCCGCA
>CAIWLA010000318.1 GCA_903913345.1 uncultured Magnetococcales bacterium
CCCATAGCTCGCTGCCACGCAGCCTCTACTAACCGTTCCAGGTGAAAAAAGTTTGCCGGATTTAGTTTGGCCCACTCCGCAAGCTGTATTCTGTACCGACCTGCTTGGTTTAATCGTTTTCGACGTTGTTCTGTTGGGGTACCAGAGGGCAATAAATGGATAATGGTTAGGGAAGCGTGCGCGACAACAAAAGGCAAACCCATCGCCATTCTTCCCAGTTTCAGTGTAATATTTTCCGCTCGTTCAAGTATTGACAAAGCAGTGGCATAATCGCGCATAAGGAGTGCAGTCAATCCAGCAGATTCATAATAATGGAGTAAATTATTCATATTTCCAGCTATTTCTGGCGAAAGATCTCGTTCTCGCCAGATGGACGTGCCATCCCCCCTCAATTCTCTGGCATTAGGCAGGAGTACTTGATGAATAAGCTCTATCAGATGGGTCTGCCCGGTAGCTTCCAACAGAGGCAACCAATGTGCACTGAATTGCAAATAGGCAATGATTGGTTCCCCCAACATGGCGCGCATAACAAAATGAGCTGCTATAGAATAGCTGGAAAAGGCATGATCACCCCGCGATTGGGCTATAGGGTACATCTTTTCCAAGAGGGAACAGGCATGGGAGAGCGGATCTGTCAACGTGCGAGAAAAGACAATATGCATATAAACGTCAGGAACAACCGGAGGTTCGTAGGTTGGTTCCCGATCCACGAGCAATCCGGCGGCTTTACCGAGCAACACCCCGCACTCGATCTCTTTCCGACAGCCACTGCCCATCATACCAGCACCAATAATGGTACAACACCAACTGGTATCTGCCACTCGCTTCCCTTCCTTTAGGATGCGCAATATCACACTGGCGGCATAGTGGAATACTAGAGGTGCAGACGCAAAATAGAGACCGGTAAATATGCATAACATCACACGGGTATTGGTGTGGACTTCAGCAACCGGGTGCAAGGGAAGACTGGCCAGGGAATTGGCATCATACCCGGAAAGAGCCTCATTAAGGGCTATGCGAACTGCCTGTTCCCGACGTGCCAACGAGGCCGGTGTCAGGGAGACCGGCAGATCGAGATGCCGCAAAATCTCTATTCCCAATTGCTTCATCTTCTCTACCATCGAACGGGCAATATAGAGCGGAGCCAAGCGGGCCAAAATAGGCAGGAGATCCTTTAGCGTGGACGAATATTGTGCCACTTCAGCCCAAATCCGCTCCAGATAATCAAGATCTTGGGTGGCTCTAGCACAGTCAGCTGCTTCGTGACGCAGAGTCAAGGCTAGGGAAAAATCCTCCCCCCAACCCTCTTTTCCCAGTATCACCATACCTGCATTCAGATAGCCCAGGGAAATGGTAAAGGCTACCGCCTCTTTAGCGCGTAGCCCGGCAGCAAGCAGAAGTTGTGCAATACGCTGACGATCAGTCGCCTGCAACAATTTAGGTGACAACCCCACAAATTGCTCTGCCACCAAGAAAAGACGGTCGTCTTCTTCGCAATGGGGAAAAGCAACCAGCAATCGCTTTCCCAGTTCCAGGCGAAAACGCTCGCGACACGAGGAGCAATCAGGTTTAGTGCCGCCTCTTGCACTCTGTCGTGGGAAAAACGGTAGCTGACTATCGCTTGCTGTTCTTTCATCCAACGCGCCAGTCGCCGCTCCCCACGCACGGGCAACCAAAACCCGGCTTTCAACAGATGTTCCGCCTCCTCGGCCACCGTATGCGGTACGCATCCGGAAGCTGCCGCCAGGGTATCCAGATCAAAAGCGTGTCCCAGACAGGCGGCGGTGGCTAGCAGATGGAGAGGATACTCCTTCAGCCGATCAAGTCGTTCTGTCAGGAGGGCAATAATGCTCTCTGGCATACGCCACTCCTGGATTGCCTCCAACTTCCAGTGCCAGCCATCGTCTCCAAAGAAGAGCCAACCGCGTTCGTAACACTCGGTCAACAGAGTACGCAGATGAAAAGGATTGCCCTCGCTGCGCTCTTGCATCAGGGTGGCCAAGGGTGCCACTGCCTTCGGTAGATGCGCCAAACTGTCGGCTAAAAAAGAGAGAGTTGCACGACGGGGTAGTGGTGCAAGGGAGAGACAGGTGACGGGTAACCCCCGTTCTTGCCAGGTAGTCGTCGCCAGAGTCAGCGGATGAGAAGCCAGCACCTCGTTGTCCCGATAAGCCCCCACCAACAACAGTTGTTTCAACCCAACATCGCCCAACATCTCCCCCAGCAAATCCAAAAATGGAAGATCTGCCCATTGCAGATCGTCCAGCAGCAGCACCAGGGGACGTTCGGTATCGCTCAAAGTGCGCAACAACTGGATGACCGCCTGGCGAAATCGGACCGCTGCCTGGGCGGGAGGCAATTCGGCAGCAGGGGGAACGTCCGGAAAGAGAACAGCCATCTCTGGCATCAGCCTCGTCAGCACGGCGAGGGACTCACCCACCTCCAGGTGAACCCTCTGCCGCCAAGTTTCAAAGGCTGCGGTCGGGTCAGCCTGTCGTTGGCGCAGCAAATCAGACAAGGCCTCCATCATGGCTGCCATGGGGCGATCCCGACGTAGCTGATCAAATTTTCCCCCGGCAAAACGTCCTCGTGCTTCACTAACCGGCTTGCGTAACTCGCGTCCCAAGGCTGATTTGCCTGATCCAGGCCCGCCGGTCAGTAGCAACAGCTTCCTGCCCCCACGCACAACCTGCTCCATGGCACCGAAGAGGATTTTCAATTCCTTTTCTCGGCCATGTAAACGGGCAGAAAATCGCAGAGTTGCCACCCGCTCTTCATGCCCCAAAGGAAACAGGGAAAACATCTTACCTGAAGAGAATTGTGTCTGACAGCGACGCAGATCGGCCGCCAAGCCGGTGGCCGACTGATAACGCTCTCCCGGTTCCTTGGCCAGCAGCTTAAGGACAATACGGGAGAGAATCTCTGGTACTTGTGGGCACAACGAGTGCAACGGTTCTGGGATTTTAGCCAAATGATCGGCGATCAGCCGCATAGGTTCTTGGGAGGAAAAGGGCAGCTTACCGCTTAAAAGGGCATAAAAAGTAGCACCCAGAGCATAGAGATCAGAACGAGAGTCCACCGGACGGTTCATCCGTCCTGTCTGCTCGGGGGCCAGATAGGCCAGGGTTCCCTCCAGCAAGGTTGGCGGACGGGCTTCAGCCAACTCTTCCGGCAGACGGTCGGCGATACCGAAGTCGATCAGCCGCAGTTCCCCGCTGGCTGTACTCCAGACCATATTGGAGGGGTTGATGTCCCGGTGGACTACACCAGCGGCATGCACTCCAGCGATGATGTCGACTACACGGGGGGCAATGTCGAAAAACTGTGCCAAGGTCAGGGGTCCCGTGGCAAGCATCCGATCCAGTGAGACACCGCCGATATCCTCCAACTCCAAGGCCAGGGATTCCAGATGGCGAATCAGCCCACGACAACGGATAACGCCATAAATCTCTACCAGGGAAACAGTCATGGCGTGTTCTTGCCGAAATCGCGCCAGTTCTTCCGACGTGGGGAGTGCCGTGTTCAGGATCTTGAGAATGGACGACCCATTCGATCCCGATAAGCGCACAACTCGACTGCGTCGGCTTTCGTGCAACAGTTCTTCCATGAAGTCTCTCCCCAACAGGCTAACCATTGCCGTAGTGGGG
>CAIWLA010000319.1 GCA_903913345.1 uncultured Magnetococcales bacterium
AATCAGCCAGTTGCAGGATAAACATCTATTATCATAGACGTAAATTATATAAACTTCTTCCGTAGAAGTCAATGAAAAATCGCTATAAATCAATGCTTTGAAAAATTTCTGTCAGGCACTATTTATCAGGGGGTACAGGGGGGATTATCCCCCCTGGCGGGGTGCAGGGGCGGAGCCCTTGCATATAAGGCGCGCTTTATCAAAAGCCAATTTCCGCAGGAAATGGGCGCAACGCGCTTGGACCCGATCTGAAGGGGAAATCAAAAATTAACATAATATCAATAAATTGATATTATGTTAGCGCATATGGGGCAAAGCCCCCAGTATTTGGATCACCTGTCAAATCAGGTTGGTTGCCCCCCTATTTCAACGTACTCAAATAGGCGATCACATCCCGGCGATTGGCGGCACTTTCGATCCCCTCGAAGGCCAGGGGATGGCCCGCATCCCGTTGGGCCATCCGGGTCATGGGAATGAAAGCCCCCGGATCGGTGATAAACCGCTCCAGATGGGCCTCGTCCCAGACAAACGGTTTGACGTGGGCGATGGACAAAAAGGCGGCACTGTAGGCAAAGTCCACCACTCCGGCTGGTCGATTGACCACCCCCCACAAGAAAGGCCCCTTCCTGTTTTTCTGGGTGGCGGTCAGATCATGGCAGACGCCGCAATTGTTTTCCGTCAATCGCCTGCCCATTTCCACATCCGGCCATGCCCGAACCCATACCCCGAACAGCAAGGCACCCATTGCCAATGTCAGTGCGCCCCAAAGGATTATTTTGCTCAACATGTCAACTCCACAATATCACCCGACCGAGCCAATACCGACCCCGATCGGTACACCATAACGGGGAAAAACGTGAACGTTGGGACAGGGACACCCGGTGCGGAACGACCACCTTTGGTCGACTGTTGCCCGCCCCCTCCGGAAAAAGGGAGAGGGCTATAACCCCTTCAATATCTGGGTGAGCAGCAGTCCATCCCCTGGATTGAGAATATGACCGCTGGTGGTGGTGTAGAGGGTCGATTTTCCGGACAGAGGCGGTACATTGTTCATGTCCTGACTGGCACCGGGCACCAGCATATCTCCCCAAAGGACAAAAGGCTGACTGCGCACAATGGAGATATATCGAACGGCTGGATGGGGCTGATTGTTGAGCCAGTGCAACAGGGAACCGGGCCAAGGCCGGACAATATCAATATACAGCCCTCTGGAATATTTCAGGGTTTGATATTCGTCACCCCCGAAAAAATCCTTGACCACCTCCACCGGCCAAATGTTGGAGGTGGCATCCAGTGCCTCTTCGGCCAGTGGCGTACCCAGATGGGGCGAGGCGATGGTGATCAGGGTGCTGACATTGGGTATGGGGGTACGCACCAGTACCAGTCGGGCCACCACGCCCCCGACCGAGTGACCCACCAGGATGATTTTTTCTTTGGGATGCTGGTTGGCCAGAAAGAGCAACATGGCCTGCAGGTGATCCGCCTGGATACCCAGGGGGGCGGTGGAAGGCAGTTCGGCCAGATAGACCGTGTTGCCAGAGACCGCTCCCGGCGCGCCGGTTGGTCTTGGGATGGGCATTCTGCGTACACCCATGGGTGTGGTGATCAGAACGTCTGCCCGGTGCCATTGGTTTTGCTCCAGTTGAGTGGTGATGCCACTGGACTCCCAGGTGCTGGCATCGCTCAGATAGCCATGCACCAGAACCAGTATATCGGCCTGGGCGTCGAGAACAATACAGAATACCCAGCCAAAGACCAACAACAGACCCGTCCACTTTTTCATCGTCATTCCACTCCTCTGTTTTCTTGCAGACTGTATCCGATTGTTCAGGCGCATCCATCGTTCAAGTGATCATATCGACGATTTTCCGGGAGTCAAGCGGATAATGATTCACCGATTGGGCAATCGCATTTTCACAGTTTCCAGCGCATTTTGTGGTCGGCATAGACGCTGCCGCTGCCATCCTGTGATATTTTAATGACAACCCCCGATCGCGACAGGAATTGGGCGGCCAATTCACCGGAACCGGTAATCATGGAGCCGGAATAGGAGAGCGCGGAGAGGTTGGCAATGGCGGCAAAACGATGAATGCGCGAATCCTGGGAGAGGATCAGGGCACCGTCGCTGGAGGCCAGTCGATGGATCAGTCCGTGGTAGCGTTCGTCGTCAATCGTGACATCCTGTTCCCAAAGCCGGGTGGAACGCAACGTCATGGGTTCAATATCCTCTTCCTTCGCCGGAATCCAGATCAGTGAGCCATGGCGTTGGGCCATGAGCGACCAGGTCAACTCCAACAGGGCGTCAATGGCCAGTTGGGTAAAATGGGGCAACAATCCGTGCATGGCCCTCTTGATCAGGTTATAGTCCCGAAAGTGCCATTGTCCCACCGAATAGGTGAATTCCTCTCCCGGTGCCTCGACAATGACCATCTCCCGGCCATTGATGGTACGAAAGGCAATATCCTGCTCATGCAGAGACTTGTTCAAAAAATTGGTGGAAATGGAGGTGGTTGAAGAGGGGGGTTCATCAAAGAAAAACATGCTGTTTATCTTTAAATTCCGGTCGCTGACATAAAAACAGGAGGAACCGTCCGCCAGATACCAGAACCGGTTTTCATACCGCAGGTTGGGCATCAGGACAATAGGCTCGTTCAACGGGATCAGACGACATTTTCTGGATTCCGTCCGATAGGTGCGATGGGATTTGGTGATGATCAAACCCGTGTTGAAGAGACGATTTTCAAAGGTCATCGTCCGCAGGCTGGTGAAGAGATCGATGACAAACTTGATCGTGTTCTTGTTGAAACCACCCCTGGAAATATATTCAACAATTGTATCCAATATCAATTGTTTGCCAAAAAATTGCAGATCGACATCAAAATTGTACAGCATGGCATGTTTGAGCCGTTTCAACATTTGATGGGCAATGATTTCCGCAAATTCCTTGGACGGGAGCGCGATGAGCGGATCCTGCAAGACCAGTCCCAACGAAATCTTCCGGTCATGGTACACGGGCGGGTGAATGGCAATCAACAAGGTTGTTTCGTTGACCTCATAAACCGCATCTTCCGGGGTCTCGAAAATATTTGTATCATAGTTGTCCCGAAAATCTTCGGCGGGAGAAAAAACAATAGACACTTTGCATTGCAAGAAAGATTCTAAAAATTTTTTCGTTGTCTGGCCATGCCTGGCCGAAAAATGGTCAAAAAAGGGGGTGTCGGCCAATTCAACAGTTTCACTCATTGGGCATAATCCATAACCGTGTGGCTTCAAAAGGGGTGGCTCCTGTGCAGTGCCATTCTATACCGGTCGCCCATGGGAAAGCAAAAAATTCCGCACCGATTGTCAAACGGATCGTGCAGTCGGTGGGAATGGTCCCGTGTGCCAGGGGGTCGATGTGGGCCTGTTCCGGCTTTCCACCTTGTCCAATGGCCAAAACCGTCTGTTTCATAAAAAAGATCGTGATAAAAACGGATCTGTTTACTATACTGCAAACGACCGCTTTAGTCTGCCCAGGGTTGGTTCGCGCTGCTCTCCAGAACCCGGCGGTCGGTTGAAAAATGGTTGGCAGAACCTTTCATTCAAGGGCTATCAGACGAGGAAAGTTTCATGAAAACAGGTTCTTTATTTTATTTTCGGCGGCAGCGTTGGCTGTTTCTGGTTCCGCTGGTTGGTCTCTTTCTGGGTTGGCCTGCCCCTCTTCTGGCGGATGCCCTGCTGGGCATCGGGATTCTGGGGGGTGCCCTGGTGGGTTCTTTGTTGGGGTCGGCAAACCATCGGGGACAGAACGCCTGGTGGGGTGGTGTGGCGGGTGGTGCGACAACCCATGTGGCCAAGTCCATTGGAGAACCCCGGCCAACCAACAGTCCACTCTCGGCCATGGGTTTGGGCACCACCACCACGACCGATCCGGTGCCGATGGAGTGTCGTTCGATGCAAACCCAGGGGTTTGTCAATGGCCGACAGGAAAATCTGCTGGGGACCGCCTGTCGCGCCAAGGATTCCAACACCTGGCAATTCCGGGGCACTCCCCGTGTCGTGCCACAGTCGTCTGCCGGTTCGGGCGTGTCAGCGGTGATGACTGATCCACCGCCGCAAATGGTGTCGGTCTATCCCTCCAGCACCCTGGTCGTAGAACCGCTGCCGACAGTGGTCACTCCGCCCGCGCCGGTGGCTCCTCCTTACGGGGGACGATACTATGGAGATCGGGACTATTGGCGGGATCGGTATCACCGGACGGTGGATTGGTAAGGCAACTCACAAAAAATACCATACCCAACCCCCCTTTCTTTTTAATCGGTTTTTTAACGATTGTGGGGGTCCGGGGGGGATCATCCCCCCCGGTGGGGGTTTGGGGGCGAGAGCACCCAAGTGAGGGTACTTTGTTCTCCGTGAGTTGCCCAATCGAAAGAC
>CAIWLA010000320.1 GCA_903913345.1 uncultured Magnetococcales bacterium
GTGCCCAGTTGCAGGACGGGACGCCTTCGCTGGCCACCTCCAGCACCAAGCGGAGCCGGCGTCCACCCGGTCACTCGATCAGCTACTACAGCCAGGCCATCTATGTCATGGTGATCAATGTCAGCGGCAACACCTTTGGTCTGGTGGTGGATGATGTGCTGGACAGTGAAGAAATTGTCGTGAAACCCCTGCCCTCCTATGCCAAGGATACCACCTGTTTTTCGGCGGTGACCATTCTGGGGGATGGCAGTGTGGCCTCGATTATCGACTATTCCGGTATCGTGGAAAAGGCCAAGATCAACTTCAGCAGTCTGGAATTGGCCAGCTCCGACCTGGAAGAAGTGGCCCGTGCGGCCCTGAGGGAAAAGCAGAACATTATTCTCCTGGAGACCCAGAGTGGCCTGGTCATGGGCATTGTCAACAACATGGTCAGTCGGGTGGAGGTCATTCAGAAAGACAAATGCCGGATGGAAAATATCAATAATCAATCCTACATGCACTATAACAATGTCACTTTCCATACCCTTTATCCCGACCAGATATTGGGTCTGGAGGGCAATGGGTTGCCGAGTGCGCCGGATGCAGAGGAAGAGACCTTTTGCATGGTCGTACCCGCCATCTCCGGGTTGCAAGTGGGTCTGATGTTTTCCAGAATTGTGGATACCATGGAGGCCTACATCGACCTGGACTGTCATGTCATCCAGGCGGACGGTCTGTTTGGCACCGCCCGTATTGACGGTCGTCTGGTCCTGTTTCCCGACCTGAATCGGCTCTTCCAACTGGCTGACATCATGCCCGCCACCACGGAATCCCCGGAGGACTATGACGGACTCAAGGCCCTGGTGGTGGATGATACCCCCTTCCTGCGTATTGTGACGACCACCTATCTCTCCCAGGCCGGCTTTTCGGTCGAGCAGGCGGAAGACGGACTGGCCGCTTTGCAACGCTTGAAGAACCATCCCTATGATCTGGTGGTGACCGATATCAATATGCCCACGATGGATGGTTTGGAATTGGCCAAGGAGATTCCCGGCACCATGAACGTGGATACCCCCGTGATTTCGACCACCTCATTCATCTCTTCCGATTTGGTGACACGGTGTGTACGGGCAGGGATGGTCGGTTGTGTCCCCTCCACGGATAAATTTCGTTTGTTGAACATGTTGGCGACCATGAAGCGGGTTTGATGGACGCCGCGCCTGGTTTTCCGTTTCCTTTGTCGGAGTAACAACCCATGCTGGTCAGCACCTTTCACTTGGGCAGTATTTATATTGGGGTGGATATTCTGTTGGTTCGGGAGATCAACCGATCGATGGAATATACCCCCATTCCCGGTTCACCGGACTATATTCGTGGCATGTTGAATATTCGTGGCCGGATCATTACCCTGTTTGACCTGAAGAGGCGGTTTTCCTGGTCGAAAGAGGAGCTTGCCCGACAGGACGGCAAGGAGAAGAAGCCGGGATCAGAACCCAAAAAACAGTACAATGTCATCATGAAAACCCACCATGAGGTGGTGCGTATCAGCCGCAAGCTGGCCGACACCCAATGTACCTGGGAAGATCCGGTGGGGCTGGTGGTGGACCGTCTGGGAGATGTCCGCAATGTGTCTGATGATCATATCCTGCCTCCACCGGCGAATCTCAGGGGCATTTCCGCCCCCTTTATCCGGGGGGTGGTTCGCATCGAGAAAGATCTGCTGGTGATCCTGAATATTGCCAAAATTTTTGGCGCGGACGAACATCCCGTGGCAGGCGCGGTGGCAAATGGCTGAAATAGACTGTTTCTATGGATGGAATAAACGATAATGCCCACTCCGCTCCGAATTATGGTGGTCGATGACACCACGACCTACCGCATGATTGTCCGCCAATCGGCCGAAGCCGTCGCTGGGATTGAAGTGGTTGATTTTGCTTCCAATGGCCGGATTGCACTGGACAAATTGAGCCGAATGGCGGTCGATGTGGTGTTGCTGGACGTGGAAATGCCGGAGATGGATGGACTGACAACCTTGCGTCATATTGTCCAGCAATATCCTCATATTGATGTCGTCATGGTCAGCGGTGCCTCCCACACCAATGCCGACATTGTCGTGGAGTGTCTCAATTCCGGGGCCTTTGATTTTGTCACCAAGCCTCTGGAAAGTGACATGGATCGATCAAAGGGGGCACTGATCGCCAGCTTGAAGCCCATTCTGACGGTTCTCTCCCGGAAAGGGCGGCGATTGGGGCCAGTGGTGCCCGTGCGTCTCCCTCCAGCGCATCCATCCCCGGTTTCCGCCCCGGCGAGTCCCGATCCAGCGAACCATTTGCTGCCCACCACGGCTATTGGTCAGACCCCAACCGCTCCCCAGGCCGGGGCCACCCGCGCCGCACTGCCCACTCCGAACCGAAAGGTGGCGGTGGCCCGGACGGTCGGGCAGGCGCGCACCCCCCCGGATGCGGTCTGGGATCAAAAACCGGCCATGCTGCTGATTGGCTCCTCGACGGGCGGTCCGGCGGCCCTGACCCGCCTTTTGAGTGGCATTCCCCCTGGTCTCTCCATTCCGGCGATGATCGTCCAACATATGCCGCCCATGTTTACCGCCTCCCTGGCGGCCCAACTCACCCGCTCCACCGGTCATGATGTGCAAGAAGCGGGACACGATCAGGCCATTGAAGCCGGCAAAATTTTGTTGGCTCCGGGGGGCAGACACCTGTCGGTCAAAAGGCAGGGCACCCTGTTGCGAACCGTCTTGAATGATGGTCCCAAGGTGAACGGTTGTCGTCCTTCGGTGGATGTCCTCTTCATGTCGGTCATGGCCTCTTTTGCCGAACCGGTTCTGGCCGTCATTTTGACCGGCATGGGCAATGATGGTGCCAATGGCGTCAAGGGGTTGAAACGATCCGGCCGGACCTATTGCCTGACCCAATCCAGGGAGTCATGCGTCGTCTATGGGATGCCCAGGGTAGTCGAAGAGATGGGTCTGTCGGATCTCTCCATCGCCCTGGAACAAATGGGTGCGACCATTTCTGCCTTGTGCCGGTCATAGGGGGTATCTGTCATTGGGCGCGTTGACAACCGTTTCTCCAGAAGAATTCAAATGGATCAGGCAATTCATGCACGATCACAGCGGGATTGCCATTCAATCCGGCAAGGAGTATTTTGTGGCCAGTCGTCTGGGGGCACTCCTGGCGCAGAATGGGTGTCAAGATTTTAGCTCTTTTTTCAATCTGTTGGAGCGTGATGCCGGGCCGTTGCGTACCCAGGTTGTCGATGCCCTGACCACGCACGAAACCCTCTGGTTTCGGGATGAATCTTTCTTTAACGCGCTGGCCGAGGAGATTTTGCCCCGATTGGTGGAAAAATCCCGCACCCGGAGCCGGATTCGCATCTGGTCCGCCGCCGCCGCCACCGGACAGGAGGCCTATTCGGTGGCCATGCTGCTGGATTTTGTCGGTCGCAAACGGGATCCACACTTCAACTTGAACAAATTTTCCATTCTTGCTACAGACATTTCTCTTTCTTCCCTGGCAATCGCCCGTCAGGGGCGGTACAACCATTTGGCCATTTCCAGGGGAATGCGTTCGGAATTTTTGGAACACTATTTCAGCCGAGAGGGGGAGATCCATGAGGTCATACCGACGATCCGACAGATGGTCCAGTTTGAGCCATTCAATCTGAAACATGATTTTTTTACCTTGGGCACCTTTGATCTGATTCTGTGTCGCAATGTGTTGATCTACTTTACCGATGATCTCAAACGAGAGATTTGCGCCCGGATGCGCGCTGCTTTGGTGCGCCCGGATGGTTTTTTTGCCATTGGTGCCTCCGAATCGTTGCTGGGAATGAATGTGGGCTTCCAACAGATTACGATCGGTCGGGCGGTTTTGTACCAGGCCATACTGTAGTCAAGGTATGGTGCATTGTGGATTTTCTCTTGACTTGCCCGATGGAAAATATCACTCTGGCCCGGTTAAGGGGGAGGGAGTATGCCTCGTTTTGTCCCGTTCGGATGTCTAACATATTATCAAGGAGAAAGTGATGCGTGTGCTGATTGTGGATGATTCCAGCGTGATGCGCAAAATCGTGGCTCGTGGGTTGCGTCAGGCCGGGTTTCAGATTGATGAGATACTGGAGGCGGGGAACGGTCAGGAAGGATTGGAAGTGTTGAAAGGGTCCAGCCCGGTGGATCTCATCCTGTCCGACTGGAACATGCCGGTCATGGATGGTCTGACGTTTATCAAAGGGGTACGCAGTGGTCCTGCGGCAACGAACTCTATTCCCATTGTCATGGTCACCACCGAAGGGGGAGAGAGCAAGGTGGAAGCCGCCGATACCGCCGGGGCGAATGGCCATATCAAAAAGCCGTTCACCCCGGACATGTTGCAAGAAGTTTTGACCAAATTCATGAAATGATGGCGTCGATCCGGCCATCGGGTGCAGACGGACACATTTAAACGGGCAGACTAAAGCATGGATATTCCCGATCAAATCGCCAAGAAGGCCAGGCCTTTCTTTCTGAGTTTTTTTCAGAGGCTCTCTGATGACCTGAATACCCTCGTCGATACGCCGGTGGAATGCACCCTCACGGAGATCGCGCTGCAGCGGGGTGAGGAGGATCTGGCTGGACTGTTCGAGTCAGAAAACAGTGTGGCCTATGCCAAGGAAGATGGCCTGAACACGGGAGGCATCTATCTGGTGATGGACGCCTCGGCGGCCATTGCCCTGGCGGGACTCATGATGATGCTCCCGAAGCCTGTCGTGCAAAAGAGTGTCAAGACCCGTGAGTACACGGAGGAGATTCAGGAAGGTTTCCACGAAGTGTCCAATCAGATCATGGGCAGTTTGAATCTCCGCGTGGAAGAAAAGTTGGTCGGAGGTCATCTGTTTTTGGAGACCGTCGAGCATCTGGAGGCAGGGATGGTCCCCGCCTCCCTGAATCCGATTGTCACCTACCTCGACATTGGTATGGAGATCACGGTTTCCGATTTTCGCGCTGCGCCAGCCCGTTGGTTGTTGTCCAGAGGGATGGCCAGTAAACTGCTGAAATTGGATATTCCCGCCACCGCAGAAGAGCTGGCCCTGGAAAAGGGAGAGGAACCGCCCGCAGCCGTCGTGGAGGAACCACCACCGGTTGCGACCACTCCTCCGCCACCGGTGACAGCGGCCCCGGATGATTATGAGTTTGATGCCCTGGCAAGTGACCGTCTGCTCCGCAGCACCGGTGGCGACCTGCCAGCCCCGCACGAACCGGGCGGACTGAGGGTGGTGATGACCCTGGCACCCTTCACCCTGAACGAACGCGAAGAGGTGATGCAGGCGGTGGTTGCCCTGTTTCAGGAGGGGCACATGTACATCGGTGTGGAGCGCGAGAACAGGCTGGTCCGCATCGTCAGCCAGAGTGATGTGCGCCGTATCATGGGGGCCTTTTATGGCTCCAAGGCCGTCACCCCACGGGAAAAGGCCCTCCTCTCTCTCCCCATTGGCAAACTCAACGAACAGCAAAAAATGGTGTCGATCACGGCAAAGGGGACGATCGACCAGGCCACCGATCTGCTCAAGACCCACAACCTGTACGCCTTGCCCGTCGTCAGCGGCAACGGCGTACTGCGCGGCTTTGTGCCCGCCTACTCCCTGCTCGATTATTTCCGCAAGCGGGCGTGAATCATTTTTGCAGTTGATAGATGGTCGGAGCGATCGGGGTAACGGAAACGTTCAATTTATTGAGCGTCTCGGAGTGGCCGATAAAAAAATATCCGCCGGGTATCAGATGGCGACACAACTTGTTGACAATTTTCTCCGCCGTTGGCCGATCAAAATAGATCAGGCAGTTCCGACAGAAGATGATGTCCATGGGATGGGGAATCCGGTATTCATTGTCCATAAAATTCAGATGCTGAAAGCGGACCATTTCGCGAATTTCCGGGGTCATGCGCACCCGTGGAACGGCTCGGTCTTTGCCTCTCAGCATGTATTTATGTTTCAGGGGCAGCGGGACCGGCTCGGCTTTGTCCATGTCATAGACGGCATTTTCGGCCTGCTGCAAGGCACGTGTCGATAGATCCGTCCCCAGAATGGTGGCCTTGAAACCGGGGTTGCGGGTGGCAAACTCCTTGATGACCATGGCCATGGTGTACGGCTCTTCCCCGGTGGAGCAGGGCGCGCTCCAGATACGCAACGGACGGCTGACCCCGGCTCCCACCGTCTGCATCAAGGTGGGCAGGGCGGTTTCGGACATAAAGGTGAAATGGTTAGGCTCCCGAAAAAAATCGGTCTTGTTGGTGGTGACAATATCGAGAAAATGGATCAATTCCTGGGTCGTATCGTGGGGATCCAACACCCAGTCCACATAGTCGGTAAAGGAGTGTACCTTGAGCAGGCGCAGCCGTTTCTGGATACGGGCCGTCAGCATGGACTTTTTTGACAAGGGCATCTGAATGCCGCTCGTGGCCTCGATAAACACGCTCAGACGCTGAAAGTCCTTGTCGGACAGGGTGATTCTGTCGGTTTCTGGGGTGTTGGAATCATTCATTGGATAGACGGCTCACTCGATATAAACTCCGATTCGACACCCCTCAGATATGCCCTTATTCGGGCAAAAAGTCAACGAAAAAAACGGATGGAGTCCGACCCTCTCTCACCGGAAAAAAATGCCCATGACGACACAAGCGGGGTGGTGATTTGACGGAATTGGGATTAGAATTGTCTCTGGTGTGTGGAGCGTGTGCTCCACGAGGCAGACAAAGGGAGTGAACAGATGGCCGATCTGAGTGACGATGATTTGCTCAATGAGTTGAAATCACGCTTTTACCATACCAAGCAAACCTTGTATGACCTGAAAATTGTCAGCAGACGATTGGAGGAGGTCAACAGGAAGCTGCAAATATCCGAGCAGGTAAAGAGCAATTTTGTCTCTCACATGAAAAATGAGATCAACAATCCGTTATCCTGTATTTTGGGCTTGACGCAGCAATTGTTGTCGCACGATTCGGACCGGGAGACGACGATCGATATCGCGCGTTCCATCTTTGCCGAGGCCTTCAGTCTGGATTTTCAGTTGCGCAATATTTTTGCCGCCGCAGAACTGGAAGATGGCGCGACCATGCTGCAATCCGCCACGGTGGATGGACACTCTCTGATCACCCATGCCGTCAACGATTTTGCCCACCTGATCCAGGCAAAAGGGTTGAATGTCTATTTTCTGGGCAAAAAACTGGCACTGGGAAGCACAAATCCCGATCCAGACAACGGGAAAATATTTTTCAAATCCGATTCGGAAAAGCTGGAATTGGTCGTGCAGAATTTGCTTTCCAATGCCATTGAATTCAACAATCCGGGTGGTCGCATTGACCTGGATATCAGTGTCGTCGATGATCGCCTGATCCTCTCGGTGACGGACACCGGCGTTGGCCTGAGTGCGGACCAATTGGAACGGATCTTTGACCGGTTTACCCAAATGGAGACCGGCATTCGTAAAACCCACAAGGGGCACGGCCTGGGTTTGAGCATCACCAAGGCGGTGATTGATATGATGGAAGGAACCGTACTGGTGAGTGCCAAACCGGGTGAGGGCTGTACCATTACCCTCTCCATTCCCTTCGTGGAGACCAATGCCGAATCGGATACCTTTTCTGTGGACGGCAATGAGTTTTTCTTCAGCGATGATCAGACCGAGCTGTTTTAGCCATGGGCATTGAATCGGACAGTAGCAAGCCCTTCTTGTTGCCGGGAGCGTTGTTTGCCAAGGATGGGGATTATGTCATCACCACCGTTCTGGGTTCCTGTATTGCCGTCTGCCTTTGGGATCCGCGTCTGCGAAGGGGGGGGATGAATCATTACAAATTGCCGCTCTGGAACGGCGATGGTCTGCCCTCACCCAAGTTTGGCAATATTGCCATTGTCAA
Source organism: uncultured Magnetococcales bacterium (assembly GCA_903913345.1). GTDB lineage: Bacteria > Pseudomonadota > Magnetococcia > Magnetococcales > Magnetaquicoccaceae > Magnetaquicoccus. Next base: position 7,887 of record CAIWLA010000320.1, read on the forward strand.
ACTGATCGAGCATATGCTGGAGATGGGATGCTCCAAGCGGGAACTCAAGGCCAAGGTGTTTGGTGGCGGTGCGGTGTTGCAAAGTTCCTCCGGTTTTCTCAATGTGGGGCAGCGGAACATCGAGGTCGCCCATGAATTTTTGGGGCAGGCACAGATTCCGATCATTGCCTCGGATATGGGCGGTGAGGTGAGCCGGAAGGTGATCTTCAACACCCAGGATGGTTCCATCCTGATGAAACGGTCTCAGTCGGGACAATAGCGGGCCGCAGACTTTCTCCCTCCGGGTTCCAGTCGTGGATCAATGAGGGAAGAAGGACTTGAGGATGAGCGTGACAATGCCACCAACGGTAATGGCCGTGCCCCACTTGAGCGGAGCCATTTCGGCGGCTATACGGAGTTCGAGTTCTTTCAGTCGCGCATCCAGGTACGACTGCGTCACCAACTGTTCGCTGGCGACAGCGGGCGAATCCATCCTGATTTGTGTCGTCATGGCGGCATCCGATAGACCGTGGCAGACGCCGGGACAACGGGCACCCTCAGGTTGTTCAAATTTTCCGCGTGACCCAAAAACAGATACCCACCTGGGGAGAGATAGCGGCAGATCTTGTTGACCAGATCTTCCTGCGCAGGACGATTGAAATGGATGATCAGGTTGCGACAGAAAATAATATCCATCAACTCGCGCAACCCGAAGTCGGCATCCATGACATTCAGACTCCGAAATTTGACCATGTCGCGCAACTCCGGGACAATGCGAATCAGGTTCTGGGCGGGATCCCGGCTTTTGAGCAAATATTTTTGTTTCAATCCCAACGGAATGGGTGCCGCTTTCTCCCGGTCGTAGACGGCATCGGTGGCCGTTGCCAACGCCTGACTGGAGATGTCGGTCGCCAGGACTCTGGCCCGGAAGTCGATGCCTGGATAGTGATGGGCAAACTCCTTGATGACCATGGCCAGGGTGTACGGCTCCTCCCCGGATGAACAACCCGCACTCCAGATCATCAGATCACGGCGAATGCCGGCTCCAGAGCTTTTGATCAGCTCTGGCAGCGCGGTCTGAACCAGGAATTCAAAATGGCTCGCCTCGTGAAAAAAATCGGTCTCCTTGGTGGTGACGACATCGATAAACTGGATCAACTCCTCGCCCGACTGCTTATTGTCCAGAACCCAATCGATATAATCCTTGAAGGAGCGCATGCCCACCAATGGCAGCCGTTTCTGCATCCGGTCGATAAAGAGGTTTTTTTTGGTGAGGGGCATCATGATGCCATACTGCGCGGAGACAAACTCGCTCAAGCGGCGGAAATCGGCGTCCGAGATGGCAGAACGAGAATCCTGTTCTTCGGTGAAAAGGGCGTTCATGACCGGCATCCCCCCCTGCAGGCAGCGGGCATCAAAAAGTTTGTCATGGGCATGACATCACTCTCGACACAAACGAATCACCTCAGCGGCAATCTTGTCCAATGGTTTGACAATATCGACACCACCATGCTTGATGGCCTCTTTGGGCATGCCGAAGACGACGCAACTGTGTTCATCCTGGGCAATATTGGTGGAACCCGCCTGTTTCATCTCCATCATCCCCCGCGCGCCATCGTCTCCCATGCCGGTCATGATGACCCCCACGGCATTTTTTCCGGCATAACGGGCGGCGGAACGAAAAAGGACATCCACAGAAGGACGGTGGCGACTGACCAGCGGCCCCTCCCGGACCTCGACGAGATACCGTGCCCCACTCCGTTTGAGGAGGGTATGTTTATTGCCCGGTGCAATCAGCACCCGGCCCCGGACCACTGAATCGTCGTTGGCGGCCTCCTTGACGGTCACCTGGCAGAGCGAGTTGAGACGGTTGGCAAAGGCGGTGGTAAAATTTTCCGGCATATGCTGCACAATGACCATGCCGGGTGCATCGGCCGGGAGGGCCTCCAGAAAGATGCGCAGGGCCTCGGTTCCCCCCGTCGAAGCCCCCACGACCACCACCTTTTCCGTGGTCTGGATCATGGCGCGGGAGTCGGGCGCGGCGAGCATGGCATCCGCTGTCAACTTGGGCGGTACTTTATAGCCGGCCTGCACGGCGGCACTGAATCGATCGACTTCGGCACGAGGTTTGTCCGTCTGGGGCACGGCGGCAGGGCGTCCCCCCCCAGACGGAGAAGCCGGTTCGGTTTGACGCAAAGAGAGCCTCGGCAATCGGGCCATGGCCGCCGCCTTGACGGCATCGCAGATGCGGATGCGGGACTCCTCCAGAAAGGTTTTTGTCCCCATTTTGGGCTTGGTGATAATATCCACCGCCCCGTATTCCAACGCCTTCAGGGCCGTGGCCGACCCCTCCTCAGTGAGGGAAGAACACATGACCACGGGAATGGGATGCTGGGTCATGATCTTGCGCAGAAAGGTGAGGCCATCCATGCGGGGCATTTCCACATCCAGGGTGATGACATCGGGGACGGTCGTGCGCAATTTTTCCGCCGCCAC
>CAIWLA010000321.1 GCA_903913345.1 uncultured Magnetococcales bacterium
CGCTCCCCCGGAGTGGTCTGGCGGCACGACATCGAACAGGCCGTATGGGGCGACTCTCCACCAGACAGCGATGCCCTGCGCGTCCATATGCACACCGTGCGCTCTGCCATCGACGCCCCTGGTCTGCCCACTCTGCTCCACACCTTGCGGGGCATTGGTTATCGACTGGCACTCTCCGATGCACCGTCGGTATGATCTGCGCTTTCGCGTGGCCATGGCCTTCGCCACGTTTGGGGCGATGGTCAGCATTGTCATGGCCATCTCCCTGCTCCTGGCCACCCACGATCTGGGTCAACGCCTGATCGATGATACCCTGACCGCCGAACTGGATGACTATTTTGCCCGACGGGAACGCAATCCCCACTCACTGCCACCCAAAACCGTCACCCTGTACGGATATATCCAGGGGGGGGAAGGGAATGTCGAAGAGGAGATCCCCCGGTATCTCAGTGCCTTGACCCCCGGACGCCATGATCTGACCGTGGGTGCCCTCTCCTACCGGGTAGCCGTCACGGACCGTCAGGAAATCCGGTATTTTTTCCTCTACGATACCACCCTGCAACAAAAGCGTGAGCAACGCTTCATTCTCCTGCTCTCGGCCAGCATCCTCGTCGTCGCCCTCTGTTCCGCCCTGGGAGGGGTCTGGCTGGTCGGCATCATCATCGCCCCCGTCACAGAGCTGGCGCGACGGGTGCGCACCCGACAGCCCGATGTCTGGTCCCTCCAGTTGGCGGATGACTTTTCCCACGATGAGGTCGGCGAATTGGCCCATGCCTTCGATCTCCATTTGGCGCGCATCCGTGCCTTCATGGAGCGGGAACGGGCCTTTACCGCCGATTTGAGCCATGAACTGCGCACCTCCCTGACCGTCATCCTCGGTGCTGTCGAGATCCTCCTTTCCAGTGATGACCTGCCGGAAAAACAAAAAAACCGTCTCCTGCGTATCGAGCGGGCCGCCCAGGACATGGCGGAAATGGGCACCGCCCTGCTGCTGATGTCCCGCGAGCAACATACCCTCTCCGTCGAGGAGAGTACCTGCGTGGCCGATGTGGTCGATGAGGCCGTGTCCAAACACCATTTTCTGCTCAAGAGCAAACCGATCCAACTCTCCGTATCAACCGATCCCGATCTGGTGACGACCGCAGACCGGGGATTGGTCTTTATCGCCATTGCCAATCTGATCCGTAACGCCTTCGCCTACACGGAGCAAGGCGAGATCCATATTGTGCAGGACAAATCCTCACTGATCATCCGCGACAGCGGTTGCGGCATCCGTGCCAATCAGACAGAAACCCTCTTTTTGCGCCACTTTCACCCCTCCGCCCAGACCAAAGGGGCTGGCATCGGACTCTCCCTGGTCAAACGCATCTGTGACCACTATGGCTGGACGATCAAAATAGCCAGTCAGGAAGGATCCGGAACCACGATTCACATCCTTTTTTTTCCGGTTTAACCCTCCATTAACAATCCAATCACCCACCATTAACAAAGCGCGCAGTAGTCTCCCCCGTTAGGATCGCTATTCTATAAGGAGAGAACAACAGACATGCCTGCCCATCTATCTTCGGTGTCCACCCTGAAATGGAAAGCCTTTTTTCCACCACTGCAATGGTGGCACCGAGTCACACCCAGTACATTCAAATCCGACCTGATCGCCGGATTGACCGGAGCCATCGTCGTACTCCCCCAGGGGGTCGCCTTTGCCGCCATCGCGGGTATGCCGCCCGTCTATGGCCTGTATGCGGGCATGGTTCCCGCCATCATAGCCGCCATCTTTGGTTCATCCTGGCACCTGGTCTCTGGACCCACCACCGCCGCCTCCATTGTCCTCTTTTCCCTGCTCAGTGCCCATGCCGAACCCGGCTCGGCTGCGTATGTGCAACTGGCCCTGACGATGACCTTTTTGGTGGGATTGACCCAACTCGGACTCGGTTTGATCCGCATGGGGACGTTGGTCAACTTTATCTCCCATTCGGTGGTCATCGGCTTTACCTCCGGGGCCGCCTTGCTGATTGCCACCAGTCAATTCCGCAACTTTTTTGGCATCACCATCCCCAGAGGAAGCGATTTTTCCCAGACTTTGATGGTGTTCGCCGAGCATCTGGACAAGATCAATCCCTACGTGGCGACGGTCAGCGTGGCGACCCTTTTGATCGGGGTCATTTTTCGGAAATGGTTGCCCCGCATCCCCTACATGATTGTCGCCCTGGCGGGTGGCACCCTGTTGGCGTGGGTCATCGACTCCTCGATGGGTATCGATTCCGGTATTACCCGTGTCGGTGCCTTGTCGGCCTCTTTGCCGCCCCTCTCCATGCCGGACTTTTCCCTCTCCACCCTCCGCCTTCTGGCCCCTGGGGTGATCGCGGTGACGCTGCTGGCCTTGACCGAGGCCATCTCCATCGCCCGCGCCATGGCGTTGCGCAGTGGACAGTCCATTGATTCCGATCAGGAGTTTATCGCCCAGGGGTTGTCCAATCTGGTCGGCAGCTTTTTTTCCGCCTATGTGGCCACCGGATCATTCAACCGCAGCGGTCTGAACTATGAGTGCGGAGCCAGAACCCCCATCGCCGCCGCCAGTTCCGGTCTGATCCTGATCGGTCTGGTGACCCTGGTCGCCCCCATGGCCTCCTATCTGCCCAATGCCGCCATGGCCGGGGTGTTGTTCCTGGTGGCCTGGGGCCTGATCGATTGGCACCACATCCACCAGACCCTGCGCACCAGTCGTTCGGAGACCATCATCATGGTGGCCACCTTTCTGTCAACCCTCTTCCTGAACCTGGAAATTGCCATCCTGTTTGGGGTCATGCTGTCGCTGGGCATCTATCTGGCCCGCACCTCCAATCCCCGCGTGGTCTCCCGTGTGCCCGACCCCGATCATCCCCGTCGTCGTTTCACCATCCCCGTGGATGTGACGGAATGTGCCCGGATTCGAGTGGTACGGGTGGATGGTTCCCTCTTTTTTGCAGCCGTTGGTGCGATTCAGGAGCAGTTGGAGAGCGTGACCACACCGCAATCCCATCTGGTCATCGTGGCATCGGGGATCAATTTTATTGATCTGTCCGGTGCGGAATTTTTGGCCCTGGAGGCCATGAAACGCCGGGAGGCCGGAGGCGGTCTCTATCTGGTTCGTCTCAAGGAGGCCCCCCGCGCCTTGTTGGAACGGGGTGGATATTTGACAACCATTGGCGAAGACAATGTGTTTGGCTCGAAAGACGAGGCCATTCAGGCCATTTTTGCCCGCTTGAATCAGGACGATTGCGGCCACTGCACCCACCATGTGTATCGGGAGTGCCAGAGCAGTCGCACGATGAATCAACCCCAGGTGCACCTTTTCCCAACCAACAAAGCGGCTTGATCCAGAGGAATATCCAGGCAATGGCTTCACGTCACTATCGCATTATCGCCGTCGTCGATCCCCTTCCCTCTGGCGAGGAGTTGGTGCGGCGTACTGTCGCTGTCCTCCGTGGGTACAATCCCAGGGATGTCCTCTGGGTCACCCTGTGCGATGATATGGGCATGGGTTTTGAGAGTTGCCACGTCCCGTTTTTGACCCCGGTGGAATGGTTGCAGCGCACAGAGGCAGACCTCTCCTCCCGTCTGCAAGAACTGCTGGGACGTCTGGGCATTACGCAGCCCGAATTCCGCTTGCTGTCCGGCCCGCCCAACCAGACCCTGGCCGCTGTCTCCGAGGAGTGGGGTTCGGATCTGATTTTGAGCAAGGAGACCGATGCAGGCAAAATCACCGGCCATAATGGGATGGAATGGCTGCAACCGCCCGTCCCTCTGGCGTGTGCGGTGCAAACCGTAGCGGTGCCCTCCCCCTGGCAGAGGGGCATGCAGACCCTTCTGCACCGCTGGAACAGCCGCCTCAGGCCGCTCTTTTTTCCGGGCAGGGTGTAGGTTCCCCTTTCCGTTTGCCTTCAGACAAGCAAAACGCCCCAGGCTCCGAATGGCTGGGGCGTTTTGACTTTATAGACGGGCTTCGCCCCGAATCCCACCG
>CAIWLA010000322.1 GCA_903913345.1 uncultured Magnetococcales bacterium
CTTGCAGCCCTTTTTCGGTCAACCCGCCCACACGCGTGGAGACCACCCGGCCTTGTTGATCCAGCAATTTGGTGATCGGCAACCCGAACACCCCCCCCAGTGCCTTGGCCAACTGATCCAATTGAACCGGATCCCCCTGGATGACGGGATAGTTGATGTGATGCCGGGCAACGAATTGCGCCAGATCTTCACGACTGGTCTGATCCATATAATCGACACCGATGACCGCAACCCCCTTGTCGGCGTATTGGGTTTGAAAACGGATCAAGGTGGGGATCTCCTCCAGGCAAGGGGGACACCAGGTGGCCCAAAAATTGACCAGAACCACCTTGCCCCGCCAATCGGCCAGGCGCAGGGTTTTGCCATCCACGGTCGTCCAGACCCGTTCCATCTCGGTGGAGGATCCGGCAACGGCCACGCCGGGTATCCCTCCCCACCACGCCACACCGCACACCACCAGAACCGCACCCACCCATCGCCATCCCGTTGCAACCACCCACCGGACAGGCGCACCACGCCATTGCATGACCACTCTCGATATACTCCCTTCTCGACCGATAGACATCCAGACCACACGTGACCGATTCGTGCAGTGAAACACTTGAAAGACAGGCTTTCTGGGATCATTATATCCCAGTTGTCGTCCTTTGTGCAGGGTATACGCCGACCGAGACCCGACATTTTTTCTGCCCGACCTTTTTCCAGTGGTCACCAGACGCCCTATGCCTGTTTTTACCCACCTGTCGGCGTGCCCCCATTGCGACGCCCTGCACCGCATCCCCCGTCTGCCGTTCGGGCAATCGGCCCTGTGCAGCCGATGCCGAACGCCCCTCTCCCGACGTCGCAGTGGATTGAGCGGCCTGGACCAATCGCTGGCCTTCGCCCTGACCGGTCTGCTGCTCTTTCTCATGGCCAACGGTTATCCGCTCCTCTCCCTGGAACTGGGGGGACGGATCCAGGAGAGCACCCTGTTGGCGGGCGTCTTGGCCCTGGGTGAGGAGGGGATGTGGATGTTGGCCCTGCTGGTCTTGTGTACCAGCCTGTTGTTTCCCCTGCTGATTCTGTCGGGGATGGTCTATTTGCTGTGGCCTCTGAAGTGGCATCACCCACCCTGGAGGGGATCCGCCGCCCTCTTGCGCCTCCTCGTCACCCTGACCCCCTGGAGCATGACCGGGATCTATATGCTCGGCGTCCTGGTGGCCATTGTCAAACTGCGCGATATGGCCTCGGTGACGCCGGGCATGGCCCTGTATGGCTATTTTGGCCTGTTGTTGGCCACCACCGCCGCCCAGCTCAGTTTTGATGCCCGCACCCGGCGTGCGGTTCTGGAGGCGATCCTGGCCGCTCGGACGACCCACCCCCTCCCCGCCTCCCCCAGGCGGATGGAGACCACCGCCCCGGTTCATCCAACCGCTTTGCGCACCGGTTTGCTGCGGTGTCATACCTGCGCCCTGCTGGTCCACCGCCCACGCCAGCCCAACCTGTCGGTGGTCTGTCCCCTCTGTGGCACA
>CAIWLA010000323.1 GCA_903913345.1 uncultured Magnetococcales bacterium
CCCATCTTGACCAGAAAGACATCCAGCAACAGGCAGGGCAGCCAGGGGGCGAAAAAACACAACCCGATCAACTCCCAGGTTTTGCGAAAGGTCATCGGCTTGATGGTGGCATACGGCTCCCCCCGCACCCAGACCAGATAAACCATCCCGGTCATGATCACCAGACCATACGGCCCATAGAGAAAAATTTCCACCAGACGGTATAATTCCGGGTCGATCCCAAAGGGCACCGGCAAAAACATGGGGCTTTTTTCCTGGTAGAGCGAGACCATGGTGGTCAGGGCCGTCGATTGCCAGCGGAAAAATTGGAGCAGCAGGGCCAAACGAAAGAGATCATAACCCCGCATCCGGGTAAACAGCCCGGCGGGTTGCAGGAAGAAAAACAGCAACAAATGTCGGATCATGACCGCCGCCTCAGCCACGCCCGCAGCCCCTGCGCATTCAGGGCGCAATCCATGTCCAGCCACTCCCGACCGACTGCCTCCGTCACCGTCAGCGATTTCCGGACCGACTGCGCCCAGAGAGAGTGCTGCAACGCCTCGGTCAGCCCCGCCGGGTCCGTCTCCCCCCGGTGGCGATGGGCCAGATCGACCCATTGATCCAGCAGGGTATGCAACTGCCCGGTCCAGCGGGTCTCAAACGGAATCCGACCAAAATGGGTCAAAAAGATCCCACTGGGCGCGAGAGCGGCCAAGCGATCCAGGGTCCGATGGCTCGCCTCCGGGTCAAACTGGACCGGGGTGGTGGCGGGAAACAGCAACCGCTCCGCCCCCCGGTCAAAGACCGGATAGGCAATGCCAAAGGCATCCCCGGAAAACAGCCCCCCACTGGCCCCATCCCAGATGCATTGATGGTGCAGGGCATGGCCAGGGGTATGGAGAATGGTCAGGCAACGCCCCTGCCAGGAGAAGCTCTCCTGGTCCGCCGTCGCCTGGGTCCGATCCGGATCCGCCGGATGGATGCCGCCCAGGATCTCCTGAAACCGCGCCACCCCATAAACCGCCTCGGCCCCGGCCTGGAGTCGGGTCGGATCCAGGAGATGCGACAGACCACGGGGATGGACCAGCAGGCGGGCGTTGGGCAGATGGTGCAACAACGCCCCCGCCCCACCGGCATGATCCAGATGGACATGGGTGACGATCACCGCCCGCACGGCCTCCGGGGCCAGCCCCTTTCGCGCCAGGGCCGTCAACAGGAGAGGGACCGCATGACTCGGCCCCGTATCGATAAAAACCGCCTCCCCCGCCTCCACCAGCAGATAGCTGGCGGCAAAGCCGGGACGCAGATAGCCGGTATCGATACAGGTAATCCCCTGGGGAAAATCGGCCAAAAATCCACTCATCTCTTCACCCGCCCGTTGACAAATTCTCCCAGACAACCGTCCCCATGGCCTGGAATATAAAAGACGTTTGCCGAAACGCGCAACCGGCGACAACGACCCTGGGGAAGAAAAAAGGGGCACCTGCATAAATTCCTATCTTTCAGAACCATTCCATGTCATGCTGGAAATCTATACATTTCCCATTTCAGGAGTATTAATCATCATGTCCGACCGGGAAACCGGAACCGTAAAATGGTTCAATGATCAAAAGGGTTTTGGATTCATCCAGCGTGAACAGGG
>CAIWLA010000324.1 GCA_903913345.1 uncultured Magnetococcales bacterium
GCCATTATGGACCCTTTTTGACGGTCGGCATGTAAACAAACATATGCGTGATATCAGAAAACGATGGGAAGGATGGGATGAATCGGAGATGGCTGAGTGGGAAATACGGGCAGATCAACTCTCCTACAGCGTCCAACAGTATCGGATTCCGATCGTGGTTATGGTAACAGACGATCTGGAACTGGCCACACAAACTTTTTCACGCATCAATAGCCTCGGAACACCCATGAGTGAGACTCATCTGGTGGCGGCCTTGACATGGGGAGAAAATTTTGACCTGAGGGAACGCATTGATGCGTTGCGAGAAGATTTGCCAGAAGGATGGCAAGAAATGAACGAGGTCATCTTTTTGCACGTATGTAAAGGTCTTGTAAGGCTTGACATGACCAGGGCCGGACAAACTGAGCTTGTAAAAAAGTTAAAGGAAGAGACAGATCTTTTGGATCGGGCGAACAAAGGGATCAAACAGGCCATTTCCCTTCTGGCCGAGAAGGCTCTCGTGGTCCGTCATGAATTATTGCCCTACGCTTTTCAATTGGTTCTCCTGGCAGTGGAATTGGCTCGCAATGAAAGGAATGAAACGTCTGATCGTGCGTTTATGCGGTGGTTTTGGCGTACATCCTGGTCGGAAATTTTTGCCTCGGCCGCCTATCGGCAAATCCGGTCTGAACATGATCATCTCAGAAACCATCGTGAAGGACCATGGGTACGTGATCGGGAGATTCCTCGACGATTTGACTTTCGTTCGGCTCGCGTCAGCCTTTTTGTGCTGAGACTGGCCCTGCGACCAACATTGTTTGGTGCGGATGGAAAACGGGGCGACAGTCGAGAACTTCTCACCATTCATGGGCGTGACGCATTGGTGCGACTTTTTCCCACTCCACGCGGGGCACCATCCGCCTTAAAACAACAGATCCAGGGTGCAGGGAATAGCTTTTTCATTGATCCAAACACAAAATCGACTCTCCTGGACCGCTTGAAAAAGAGAGATAATCTGTCACCCGAAGAAATGGAGTCTCATTTTATAGATGAAACGGCACATGAAGCACTATTGGCAGGAAATCTGGAAACCTTCATTGACCGACGTGCTAGAGCGATGGCCTGGTTTGACAAAAAAGGATGGGAAATCCGACAGGAAAAGGAAAATTTCTCTGAAACATCTGACTTACCCAAGTGGGACGATTGCAGTGACATTGCGTTTTAACAAACAAAACTATCCTATTGCCATGGGACAGCCAATCACCGAGGATGTTCGCTTCCGGTCCCACTATCCCGGTTCCCGATGGCTGCCACTCAGTCAGGAGTCACCGCCGTGAGGCCGATCGTCTCCGCGATCAAAAAGGGGGGGCGGTGTTGCAATTCGCGGTACATGTTGGCCAAATATTGACTCATGATCCCCAGGCCAAGGAGAATGGAGCCGCTGCTGAACAGGATGATCATCCCCAGGAAGGTCACGCCAGAGATCGCCTGGTTGGCCAACCATCCCCACCCGCCCAGCACCAGGGCCGCCATCCACAGGAGAACCCCCAACAGGGGAATGATGGCCAACGGCAAAAAACTGAACGCCGCAATGGATTGCAGGGCATAAACCGTCAGTATTCCATATCCCCATCGGCTGTGACCCTGTTCGGGCAGACGGGCAGGCACCGCAAACGGCACCGAGGCCTGCCGAAATCCCACCCAACCACTGAGTCCCCGCATGAAACGGCTCCGTTCCGGCAATTGCTCAACCAGAATACGCACCACCTGCCGATCCAACAGTTTATAATCGGAGGCCATGGTCAAATCAAAGCCGGACAGTCTGGTAAAAACGGTGTTGAAAAGGCGGGAAAGAGAGCCATGCAGACGGTTTCTCGATCGCCCAGAGACCTTGATGCCATGCACAATGCGGGCACCCGCACACCAGGCGCGATACAGATCGGGCATAATCTCCGGGGGATGTTGCAAATCGGCATCCAGGGTGATCACCGCCTGACCCTGGGCATGACGCAGACCCGCCAGCAAGGCCGCCTCCTTGCCAAAGCGGCGGGAAAGACGCAACCCCTTGATGCGCGGATCAACACGATGGGCTGACTGGATCTGGGCGAAGGTGTCATCCGTGGAACCGTCATCCACCACCACGATCTCAAACCGGTCGCTGATCCCCTGAAGGACACCCGCAACAGCCGCCAGAGTCACCCCCAGCAACCGGCCCTCTTCAAAGGCCGGAATGACCACACTGATCAGTGGCTCTGTCTCCAACGGATCTTCCTCAAAAAGAGGGAGCATGACCCGTTACAGACGGGTCGCCCAATCACCCAGCAGCGGAAATTTCCACGCCCGACCCAACAGAACCGATGCCACACCAATCACCGACAGGAGCAGACAGGTCATCGAAGAGACCCGGAAAAACAGTTGGCCCACGGCGGGAACCAACAACGTGTAGATGGCCAACACCTCCCACATCCACAACACCACCCCCTGGCGCGCATGAAATTGCACATACGGGTCATCGCGACTCATCACCAGAGGGACCAGACTGAGCACCCCCAGATAACTCATGGCGGCCATTATCCGGGAAGAGAGACCTATCTCCCGTTGCAGCACCGTTGCATCACGCATCACAACTCTCCTTTTGACAGCCTGAATGGTTGCACAGAGACCGACCAAAGAATCCCCCCTGACATCCCTTCCCTGACCCACGACACCCGCATCATTATTGATCAAATGATTCAACAAAGATATTTTATTTATTCCGTATGCCCATCCGTAAAATGACCGATACGGCAACGGGTTTTTCCAACCCAATGGCCGACCAGATCACCCCCTTCCGGGCCGTTTCCGCCCGATAACCGAATCAACCATATCATCCAGCGCGTGGGAAATGCCACTGAATAATTTTTCCACAGGGACAATCACCCGTTCCGGCCTGACCGAAACAGGCGGTGGCGGCACCCTGGTCACGGCTCCACCGGACAGATCCATCCCCTCGACATCCCACACCGCCAGGGTCGGGATTGGAGCCGGAGTCGGAGCCGGAGTCGGAGTCGGAGCCGGAGTCGGAGTCGGAGTCGGAGTCGGAGCCGGGGTCGGAGTCGGAGCCGGAGTCGGAGCCGGAGTCGGAGTCGGAATCGGGGTCGGGGTCGGAGCCGGAGTCGGATCCGGAGTCGGAGTCGGAACCGGGGTCGGAGTCGGGGTCGGATCCGGAGTCGGGGTCGGGGTCGGGATCTGGGTCGGGATCGGAGCCGGAGCCGGGGTCGGGGTCGGGATCAGGGTCGGTCCTTCTCCATCAGAGAACGCCTGGCGCAGAGAACCACTCGGAACAGCCGCCTCTCCGTTCATCGCCACCCAATCGGCCTCTGCCGATGAGCGGACCACCATCGAGGCCCACACCGTAGAGGAAAAACGCGGTCCAGAGGAACGATCCCGCACGAATGAGAGGGATGCACCCTCCGCCACCGGTCTGGAAGGGACGGTCAAACGCATCATAATCTCCTCTCCCCCGTGACCGGTCCGGTCAAAAGGGGATCCACTGGCCGTGGCCCCCGTGATCAGTTCCACCTGTTGCAACGCCACCGGTTCCATACCATCCTGGTCACAGCCCCCTCCAACCGTGCGGGACGGCATCACGCCAGACTGCCCAGCCACCCCGCCCACCGCAGGCCGCGCCCGTTTTACCTCGTTGGGTTCCTGGAGTCGTTGTGCGGGATCCCCCTCCTCCGTATCGGGCAACCAGGGGATCATCCTCGACCCTGTGCCCAATCGCCTTTTCGATGGTACGGAAGCCATCCGCACCGGCGAGGCGGGCCAATCGGCCGGGGTAAAACAGACAACCTGACCATTCACCTCGGCCAAGGCCGTTGTCTCCAGAGCCGCCCAGGTGCCCTCATGGGCCGATTCGATCACTCTTTCAAAATGGGCTTGCCGGGTCATTGCCGTGCTCGCGACAGAAAATCAAGATCCGAAGGGATAATACAGGCAAAGATGGAGGGGGGGGGGGAACTTTTTTTCAGGAGGCACAGGCACCAGCAGACCAAACCGGTCAGCGCAATGGTTCTCGGTTGAAAACGCGCCACAAAGCCCCCTACTCCATCCCCAAAGCCTGTTTGTATATCGAGATCATGGTCTCCTCTTCATCCACATCATGGGGATCCATCTTGCGCAACCGAACCACTTTCCGAATAATTTTTGGATCAAAACCCGCCGCTTTCGCCTCGGCATACACCCCTCGAAGATGATCTGCCAACACCGTCTTTTCCTCTTCCAGACGTTCGATGCGCTCGATCAACTGCCGCA
>CAIWLA010000325.1 GCA_903913345.1 uncultured Magnetococcales bacterium
CATGACCGCAAAGGCGGACGAGCGAATTGCGTGTCATACCCATTCCCGTCATGCCCGCGAAGGCGGGCATCCAGGAGAGTTCGTGGACGAAACGATGATCCAGGCCAAAACAACGCATGGGCAAGAGTTGCCCCCTGCGGGGCGTTGCCCCCTGCACACAACTTTTGCAGGAGGCCGGGGACCACCACGCACCCCGGTGGGGGTTTGGGGGCAAAGCCCCCAAGTTTTAACATCGTTAAAGGTGTTGCACTTGCTGGAACATGGTGGCGGTATTCGACGGGCGTCCGAGCGGTTTGGCATTCCGCCCGACCAATGGCTGGACCTCTCCACGGGGATCAACCCGTTGGGTTGGGGGCCGGTGGCCATTCCCCGGAGCTGTTGGGCGCGACTGCCGGAAGAGAATGACGGTCTGGAGGCAGCGGCCCAGGCCTTTTATCGGGTGGACTCTCTCTTGCCTCTGGCGGGTTCCCAGGCCGCCATTCAATCCCTGCCGCGCTTGCGACCGCCGGGACGGGTGGCCGTGTTGACCCCCACCTATGCCGAACATGCGCACTCCTGGGCCACCTCCGGTCATCAGGTGATCCCGGTCACGCCGGATGATCTGGATCTCTCCATCGAGACGTTTGACAGTGTGGTGGTGGTCAATCCCAACAATCCCACCGGTCGGTTGCTCCCTCCTGGGCGGTTGTTGTCCTGGTGGGAACGGTTGCAGCGGAGGGGTGGCTGGCTGGTGGTGGATGAGGCATTCATGGATGCGACCCCGGAGTGCAGTCTGGCGGCCCATGTGGGTGTACCGGGTTTGATCCTGTTGCGTTCCCTGGGCAAATTTTTTGGTCTGGCGGGGGCGCGGGTGGGTTTTTTGTTGGCCGAACCGTCATTGCTGCATCACATGCGCCTTTTGTTCGGTCCCTGGCCTTTGTCTGGCCCCTCCCGATGGCTGGCCACTCAGGCCCTGACGGATCTCGCCTGGCAAGCGGCGACACGGTACGCTCTCTCCCTGGCCGCCCATCGTCTGGCCGATCTGTTGAGCCGTTACGGTTGGCCCCCCTCCGGGGGGACGGTTTTGTTCCAATGGGTTGTCACGGCGGAGGCCAGTCATGACTGGCTGGAACTGGCCAAAAGGGGTGTTCTGGTCCGGTTGTTTGATGCCGATGGGGCCGGTGCGTGCGGGGCGTTGCGTTTTGGGCTGCCGGGCGAGGAGGCGGCGTGGTCACGCCTGGAAGAGGGGTTGAATGCCGTTGCAAAACGTGATATATCTTGAGAGAAATTGGGATGTGTCTGTCATACTCAAACGCTTGCAGGATGTGCCGGGATCCCCGCACGCTGCGACCACTTTCAGAGGAAGATTCCATCGGATTATGACCCATCTCCTGGTTCGTTTCCTGTTGTGCGGTTGGCTGTTGATGGCGGGTGTGGTTTCTGCGCTCGCTGCCCCGTTGACGATTGGCTCCATCAGCAATGATCCGGCGGCGGAGGTACGTCAATTCTTGCCGATCGTCCATTATCTGGCGGAACGGTTGGCCTCCCAGGGGATCACCAGGGGAGAGGTGCTGGTCGCGGCCAGCATGCGGGAGATGGCCGATTTCCTGAAAAGCGGGCGGGTGGATCTGTTCATGGACAGTTCATTGCCCGCCGCAGTGGTTGGGCAGATGGCGGGTGGAAAGATGGTCTTGCAGCGTTGGAAAGAGGGATATTCCGAGTATCGTTCTGCGGTTTTTGTCAAAAAGGATGGTCCCATCCAGACCCTCTCCCAGCTCGCCGGACAACGCATTGGCTTCAAGGATCCCTATTCCTCCAGCAGCTACCTGATGCCACGGATTGCCATGGAGCAGGCTGGCCTGAGTCTGGTGGAGATGACCAATATCCGGGGCAACGTTCCAGAGGGCAAGACGGGTTATCTCTTCACCAATGACCGGGAGACCAACCTGTTCTGGGTCATAACAGGAAAAACGGTTGCGGGTGCCATGTCCCCGGAAGAGTTGGACAAACAGGCTAGGAAAGATCGGGACAAGTTGCGCATCATCCATGAGACAGAGACCATTCCACGGCATCTGGTCGTCCTGCGGGGTGACTTGCCGGAGCCGCTGGCCAAGGCGTTGGTGCAGGTCTTGCTGGGCATGGAGCAGGACGCAGCGGGCAGGCGTCTCCTGGAGGCCTTTGAAAAGACCACCCGGTTTGATCC
>CAIWLA010000326.1 GCA_903913345.1 uncultured Magnetococcales bacterium
GCATCCTGTTTGGCTCGGATGTTGAGGACGTGGATCCACGCCATGACATCGGCATCCTCGTTCTGGATGTGTTTTTTTAACCATTCACTCAGGGTGTTTTGTGTGATGGCCGGCAGGGTGGGGGCCGTGCGATCATCATGGTAGGCCGACTTGATCTCACCGATCTTTCGGATGAATTCGTTGTGTCGCAGTTTGTGGATTTGATACTGGCGATACCGGCTTTCGAACATGATCTGTTCTTCGTGCGCAAAATGCTTCTCGGCACATCTGGCCAGCGAAAAGAGCTGATGGAACACGGCGCGCTCGCCGCCGATTTTCTTGATGGATTTACTTAACTTTTTAATTTCTTTGAATACCTTCTCGTGCTGCTCTTCCATGTCCCGATGTGCGGTTTTGTGGATCTGCCTGCCTGTTGTCTTGTGCATATGCGTTACCTGTCTCCATTCGTATATTTCTTTTACCCCGCAGACGTTGCGCATTCCTGACCCCCCTGATGTCAGGAATGCCGCATCGTCAGACCGGCTTGATTGGCTGCAAGGTGCTCAACCACCCAACCTGGCTTGCGGCCTTTACCAGACCATGTCTTTGGACAGGGTCTGCCTTTTCTCTCCAGCCATGGTGGTCATTCTGTTCAAATGATGGAAATGAACATAAACGGCAATCGTACTCCATGTCCAGAAATTTTTTTTGGCCCCTTCGGCGAATGGATCGTGCTTGACCGCATCCCTGGTGTGGTCTACCTTGCTTTTCAGTCGCGAGACATTCTTGAAGCAAGGACCAACCTGTCTTGGGAGGCTGTTTTTGAATGAAATCCATAGACCGTCGCATCGCCGAAGAACTTTCGGTGCGGGAATCTCAGGTCACAGCAGCCATCGCCTTGCTGGACGAAGGGGCAACCGTGCCTTTCGTTGCCCGCTATCGCAAGGAAGCCACGGGTGGTTTGAGTGATGTCCATCTCCGGCATCTCCATGAACGCCTTGTTGCCCTCCGTGAGTTGGAGGAACGACGGTCTGCGATCTTGAAGAGTGTTCGTGAACAGGAAAAAATCACCCCGGAACTTCAGCGAGCCATTCTGGAGGCTGAAACGCGCACCCGGCTTGAAGACCTGTATTTGCCGTATCGCCCCAAGCGCACCACCAAGGCTGTTCTGGCGCGTGAGGCTGGCCTCGAACCGTTGGCCACGCGCCTGCTCCATCACCCGGAACACCGGCCAGAATCATCCGCAGCCCTGTTTGTGGACGAGAGCTTGGGCATTGGAGAGGCAACCGCCGCTTTGGAAGGCGCGCGCCATCTTCTGATCGACCGGATGGGCGAGGAAGCGGACCTGCTGGGACGATTGCGGGAAACGGCCTGGCGACAGGGTACACTGGTTGCCAAAATCATCAAAGGCAAGGAGCAGGAAGGAGGCAAATTTTCAGACTACTTCGATTTTTCTCAGCGGGTTGCCAGCCTGCCATCCCATCGCATATTGGCCATTTTTCGTGGGCAGAAGGAGGGTGTGCTGCGCCGTTCCCTGGAGTTGGATGGGGGAAACCTCTCAGCGTCCGGCGTGACTCCCAGCGAAGAGATGATCGCGGCCCACTTCAGGATTCGCCAGCAGGGCAGGCCGGGAGATCTCTGGTTGCTGGAAACGGTCAGACAGGCCTGGCGCAAGAAAATCCGCCCCCACCTTGAGACCGATTTGATCAACCGCTTGACGGAATTGGCCCATCAGGAGGCCATTCGGGTGTTCGCGGCCAACCTGCGCGATCTGCTCTTGGCCGCGCCTGCGGGAGAGGTGTCTGTCATGGGCCTGGATCCCGGAATCCGTACCGGTGTCAAAGTGGCGGTGGTCGAGGGGACGGGCAAGGTGGTCGGCACGGGTGTGGTCTATCCCCATGCCCCGCAAAACCGCTGGCAGGAGTCGCTGGATCAGTTGGCCTCCCTGGCCCGGACCTTTCATGTGCGGTTGGTGAGTATCGGTAATGGCACGGCCTCCCGCGAGACAGCGCGACTGGTGGGCGAACTGCAACAACAACACCCGGACCTGGGACTGGTCAGTGTGGTGGTGAACGAGGCCGGGGCATCGGTCTATTCCGCTTCGGCATATGCCTCGGAGGAGTTGCCGGATTTGGACGTGTCGTTGCGGGGTGCGGTCTCCATTGCCAGACGTTTGCAAGATCCGTTGGCCGAACTGGTCAAGATTGATCCCCAGGCCATCGGCGTGGGTCAATATCAGCACGATCTGGATGCCAGGCGTCTGGCATCCAGTCTGGACGGTGTGGTTGAGGATGCGGTGAATGCGGTGGGTGTTGATGTCAATACCGCCTCTGCGCCCCTGCTGGAGCGGGTTGCCGGATTGAACCGTACCCTGGCGCGCAACATTGTGGCTGACCGCGAGGCCCATGGTCCCTTCCGCAACCGCACAGAGATCAACCGGGTGGCACGGTTCGGTCCCAAAGCATTTGAGCAAGCCGCCGGGTTTTTGCGCATTCGCAACGGGGATACGCCCCTCGATGCCTCTGCCGTGCATCCCGAATCCTACCCGTTGGTGGAGAAAATCGTGGGCAGGACCGGTCTGGCCATTGGGCAGTTGATCGGCAACCGGGATGCCCTGGTCCGTTTGCAGCCGGGTGATTTCGTGGACCGGCAATTTGGCGAACCGACCGTGCGCGACATACTGTCGGAGCTTGAAAAACCGGGGCGCGATCCACGGCCTGGGTTCCGAACAGCCACTTTCCGGGAGGGGGTGGAGTCTCTTGCCGATCTGGCACCGGGCATGATCCTGGAGGGGACAGTCACCAATGTGACCAATTTTGGCGCATTCGTGGATGTGGGTGTTCACCAGGATGGGCTGGTCCATGTCTCGACCATGGCGCGCCGATTTGTCAAGAATCCCCACGAGATGGTCAAAGCGGGCATGGTGGTGCAGGTGCGTGTCGTGGAGGTGGACAGTACACGACGCCGTATCGCCCTCAGCATGATCCTGGATGACCAATCTGCCGCAGCCACTGGCACCAGTCGGCACACCGGACCGACTGGTGGCGGCCGCGACGAGTTGGCATCATGATGGGTCCAGCCCAAACGGCTATTACCGTCCAAACACGGGGCGTGGGCCTGACAGAGATCACCGAAAAGGTTGTCGTGTGGCGGCAGGACCAGAAGGCACGCACCGGTCAGATCAGATCCGGACTGTTTGCCTGTCTGTCGTGGGTGCTGTTGCTGACCGCCTGTCAGACCCCGCATCCCTTGACCGGAGAAAAGGTGATGGTCACTCTGGTGTTTGGCAGGTCTGTTGCGGGGGGAGGCCAGGTGTCGGAGGAGGCGTGGCAAGGATACGTGCGGGAGGTGTTGGTACAGAAAACCCCAGGATTCACCACTCTGGACTGCCAGGGGGGCTGGATGAACGATGGACGGATGGAACAGGAGGGGTGCAAAATGGTCATGATCCTGGCGACTCCCGCCGATCTGCCAGTCCTTGCTGAGGCGGTGCGCGAATACCGCCAGCGTTTTAATCAGGAGAGCGTGTTGTGGCTGGAACGACCATGCACCAGGGAGCAATGCCGGTATGAGGGTAGTGGTCTCTGAATGTTGGGCGACGTGGCAGGGGGTGTTTTTTTGAAGGTGAATTGACCTCTTTCAATCATCCATGGCCAGTGGTATGCTGCCCGGAAGTCGCCACCAACCGTCTCGTGTCGCGACCGGGGTTCCTCTTGCTTCCGTTTACCGAATTCGATCATGTCCATGAGTGATGACAGCCCACCGGAATGTCAGCCAACACCCAACAGGCGGTGGCTGAAGAGGATCATCACCTACCCGGTCATGGTGGTGGCGGCCTTGATCGTGCTCTTCGAGGAACTGGTCTGGGACAAAATAACCGACCTGGTGGCGTGGTTGGCCAGGATGCGGTTGGTGGCCCGGTTGGAAGCATGGATTGTGACCCTGGATCCGTATCCCACCCTGGCTCTCTTTACCGTACCGATTCTGACGTTGTTGCCCCTCAAGGTGTTGGCTCTGTACCTGATTACCCAGGGACAGGTGGGACTGGGTATCGTGGTGATTTTGGTGGCCAAAATAACAGGTACGGCCATTTCGGCCCGTTTGTTCGTGATCGCCAAACCCAAGCTGATGACCTTTCCCAGGTTTGTCGTGGTCTACAACAAGGTGGTCCAGTTCAAACACTGGGCGCATGATGTGGTTGCCGGATGGCCGATCATGCCAGCAGTGCGGGGGGCTGTGGCCGCGATCAAGGGGTGGACCCAACGATTCCGTTCCGGTGGGCGCAGCCTCGTGTTGAGTCGGATACGGGCGGCTCGTCGCTATTTCAAGGGCGATGCGTGACGTGGCTGGACAAGACGGGGAAAGGGATCTGGCTCAATCTGTCTCGCCACTTGTCAAACCGCTGAGGAGGCTTGTTCCCTTTCCGATCAATGCGGGCAATGGTTTCTGGCCGTTTTTTCCCACTCTTCCTGTGCCATAGGGTCGGACTGTGGGTGACGTTTGTCAGGGGTGAGTTCGCGCCACCCATGACGGTGCAGCAGGCGATACGCAGAAGCCAGGGCAACCTTGCGACCGAGGTGTTCATCCAAGGCCAGTTTGATTTCCCCGACGACCAGAATGCGCCGCAACAAATAACTAATTTAATCTTCAATCGATTAAATGGTATCTTCTGAGTTTTTCGAGGACATCATTATGAGTAAATGGTTTCGTTATGTAACCATTACACTTTCCCTCGAAAAAAGCCTCCTCCATATCCCGTGGTTCGCCCAGGGCTGTTTGCATGATGATAACGGGGTGGTATTCGGCACCTCGATAGGCACGATTCGCCTCTTTTTCCAGCCAGCGAATTTCTCGCAGGGCCTCCTGACCGTTCATTTGAGGCATCATAATATCCAGAAAAATCAGATCAAACGGATCCCCTTTGGTCAGGTGTTTATTAAAGAGAGCCACAGCCTCCCGTCCATCTTTTGCCACTATGCATTCGCCATAAGGCTTAAGAATGAACGTCAGCAAAATCTGGTTGTTCAAATCATCATCTACGATTAGTATTTTCATTGTTTAACTCCAAACTGTGTGCTGTCTCATCAAAAATACAATCAAAAACCTGTGGCGACAGGCGGCCATTCAGCACGCGCTCTATCGGGAGCGATCCACCGGGGAACCCCAGGAGTCCGTGAGTACATTAACGAATTTGATGGGTAATGGAAAGCGAAAAAGTGAAACCGATGCGCCATCCCTCACGGAGTGATGGCGGGGGTGCTTTGGCTGAGGTGGAGGCCTCTGCCTCCTGGCGTCCATGCGGTCCACACCCACGGCGTCCACACGGTTTGCCACTCCATTCAATCGGGACTGCCGGTCGCACAAAAAAAAGACTCTCCGTCGAGTATTTGCTCGATATTAATTATCGTTAGTTTCCATTATTTTGATTTATCCATTGAGATTCTCGCTTCGACAAATGGCGGATCACCGCCTCCATGGACTGGAAAGAACGAGGATGAGTGCCCGTTTTCAGGTGTGCTGACCCGCACGGGCAGGATTGTATTAAAAATGCAAATAAAACTAAGGTGAATTCTGTGAACAATCGAATACTATTTGATTTGCGCAGCATGTTATCCGACAGCACGTCGAGTACTCTGGTTTTGGCCATGGAAACGGAGCCTGTGGGTCATCTCGTTCGGATACCCAATACCGCGCTGCTCCTGGAGGGAGAATTTCACCGGGTGGGCAGTGATTTGCTCATCATCGGGTCGGATGGGGAACGGTTCACCGTGGAGGGCTATTTTGCCACCGACCCCCTGGCCACCCTGACTACGGCGAATGGCCGTTTTCTGCTTCCCGATATGGTCAATCTGTTGCTGGAGTCTGACACCTCTGTATTGCCCGGAACCCAAGTGGCGGGACCAGGGATGGTGGGTGAAGCCGGTGAGCCAATCGGCATAGTGGCCGAGATGACGGGCAAGGTGACGGCCAGGAACAAGGCAGGGGTAACGCACAATCTGGCAAGGGGGGATCCCGTTTTTCAGGAGGATCTCATCAAGACGGAGGGGGATGGTCTGCTCAAGCTGACATTCAGGGACAAAACGTTATTTCAATTGGGTGAAAATGCCCATGCCATTTTAAATAAATATCTCTACAATCCAGATGCCGGGGAGGGTGATTTTGAGGTCACGGTGACATCTGGCATGTTTAAATATGCCAGTGGCGATTTGGCCTTGCAGCATGAGGGGCGTCACACCCTGATCAAGACGCCTTCCGCCCAGATTGGTGTGCGTGGGAGCGAATTGCAGGGCGAGGTGACGGTGGATGGCCAAACGACGATTATCCACACCTTTGGGGTGTTGGACATTGCCGATGCGCAAGGACAAGGGACCGTCACCTTGTTGCAACCGGGTATGGCGACGGTGGTTACCATCGGGGAGTTGCCAGTACAACCGTTCCATGCTCCGCCCACCATGGTGGAGCCGTTTTCCAGCCATCTGCCTCTGACACTGCCGAACGACAAGCCGGATGCGCATCAGGACAATCTCCCGGATAAGAACAGGGGAACCGATGCCAAGACGGATGCACAAGGCCCAGCCACTTCAGACGGTACGCATACGATGGCCTCGGATGGCACACATGCGATCCCAGGTACACAGACCGTTTCGGATGGCGCGTCTCCCGGTTCGGGCAGTCTCAACGACAACCCAGATGGCAGCGCAACCCTCACCGAAGTGGACAAGAGCATCACCGTCGTGGCCAGTCATGCCGGTTTCCAAGAGACGACAGCAAGCCAGACCAGCTACTCAACCCTGGTCAGCCATACCGACATCCATAACACAGCAAAAATCCAGACCAGTAGCGCAACCACCATAGTGGCCAACCTCAACGATGTCCCCACGGGCAATACCACCACCGTGGCCAACGTCAACGATGCCCCTACCGGCCGCGTGACCATCACCGGTACGGCGACCCAGGGCCACACCCTCACCGCAATCGTCCCCCTGCCGATCGCCCAGCCTGTCC
>CAIWLA010000327.1 GCA_903913345.1 uncultured Magnetococcales bacterium
ATCAAACAACAGCAATGATTGATCCAAAACACAAAAACTCCCTCGAGAATATCAAGTGAGAAAAATAAAACAACCGGAGATGATCTGGTGACCATCTCCGTTTGTTTTCCTGTCTTACATGGGTTCTTGCCGATTCCGGCCTCGTCTGTATGAACTTCTGGCAAAATTAGCGGATTTTATTCCCCGGAATATATTTTTATCGCTTGGATCGACTCCCGGAATACCATCTGGATACAGGAGCTGAATCTCTCGCTCGTCTAAGAGTTCCGCTTTCATCGACATCCAGAGGCTCATTCTTTTCAGATATTTCGCCATAATCATCAGCCAGTCCCGCCCAGTACCGACGAATGCCAAATGCAGACATCGCAAAAGCACTAACAATGTCTTGCGGAAGTTTTGAAGCTGAAGTATCACGAAGTGGATCATAACCAGTTATTTGCCTCACGCCTTTCACTGTCGATGGCCAGCTAAGCTTCTTATCTTCCATTGCAATACGTAAAGAAGCAAGATAGCCCATCTTCTTTGTGCCAGAGAAGTCCATCCCAGTTATTGCTTCAATAGAAAGACCCTCGCCACTAATTCTATCCGTTGTCAACATCTCTGCCAGATACTTCTGGGTCGCCGTGGAATCTATCCCGACCATAATTGGATGATATTTCTGTGTAAAGTAAATCAGTTTATCCACGAAGGGTTCGATACGGCCATGACCGTTCCCCCACCAGAAAGCGACAAGTCGTGCCCCTGTTTTCGGACTGCTCACATCCCAAACCGCAAGCACAGGCGCATTTCTAGCGGGGGGAGCGAGAATGCCCGGATCTCCGAATACCAAATACTCATGATCGTTGGCGTAGGCCGTCTCAAAGTGTACCCAACCCAGATTAGCACCTTCTATGATGGTATATCCGGGCGTTTTCGCATCATAGGCAGTCTTGATCAATTCCGCCATCGAATCAGAGCCACACGCCAAAACGGTTGCCCGATCATAGAATCCACCTTCCGGATCAACACGCGCACCTAAAATATAGGCTTCCTGTTTACTTTCAGGGATGACCATGCGCATCGAATCAACCTGATCGCCCGTGACATTCTTGTTGTGCAGGGTGGAAATAGAAATAGACAATACTTTATCTGGTCTTTTTAATGCAAGGTCAAACAAATTCCATAAATCCGGGTTGTCGATTGGGTTGGAAATCAGGGACAACCTGCCGATATAGGGCCTGTCATTGATCGTACCGGTCAGACGAGTCTGTAAGTTTCCCGCGATTTCAGCCAGGTTATCGATACGGCCAGCCTCTTCGATGTTGATCCAGTCACCTCTCCATGAGAAGATATTCATGGCATCCGCATCGTCCCCTAGGCCAAAGAATTCAAAGGTGCTTTTGTAAAGAACTTTACCAACATAAAACCTGAACTCAATATAGGGAGTGGGACTCTCACGCATCGTCCAAACAAACTTCTCCAGCAGCGTACCCTGGCAGAAGTTGGCGATTTCCTTATAAACATATTTCGCCTGGTGGAGTTCCTTGCCAATGTTTAGAAATTTGAAATCCGGGGTAGTGAGGGCGTAAACAATCGCGCCAGCAGCCACCCCAATGGTCTTACCGGTTCCAACACCACCGACAATTACGTGCAGTGTCTGGGTGGCCATGCAAGCATTGAGCTGCCATGCGCCATCTTCCGTGAAGTTCGCGTCAAACTGCCAGCCCAACTCTTTCCCCGGCTTGCGACAAAAATAACCGGTAAGCAGGTTCGGGTTGTCCGAACCTGCTTGTAGTAACCTTACCTCCGCATCGCTCAATCGATACGGGTCTTTTTTTCCAGCTTTCATTTCGTTCCTGCGCG
>CAIWLA010000328.1 GCA_903913345.1 uncultured Magnetococcales bacterium
CCACCGCCCCCTCCCGGATCGACAAGGCAAAGGCCTCGGCCAACTCCGCCGTCAAATCCTGCGCCTGGATCCCCAATACCCCGCGCCGCACTTCGCCATACTGGAGCAACTGTTCCATGATGCGCCGCGCCATGTTGACCGGAATGGCAAAACCGATCCCCACATTGCCACCCCCACGCGCCAGAATGGCCGTGTTGACCCCAATCAACTCACCACGCAGATTGACCAATGCGCCCCCCGAGTTGCCGGGATTGATGGAGGCATCCGTCTGGATAAAATCCTCATAGCCCTTGAGGCCCAGCCCCTTGCGTCCCAGCGCACTGACAATACCGGAAGTGACCGTTTGTCCCAGGCCAAACGGATTGCCAATCGCCACCACAAAATCCCCCACCCGCAACTGATCGGAATCCCCCAACGGCAGATCCTGCAAATTTTTGGCCTGCACCTGAATCACCGCAATATCGGTGGCCGCATCCACTCCCACCAACCGGGCATGAATCGAACGGCCATCGCGCAACGTGACCGTGATCTGGTCCGCCTTGCCGATGACATGCTGGTTGGTCAGGATCAGCCCCTTCCGGGCATCCACCACCACCCCGGAGCCCAGGCTTTTCTGTTCCTGCTCCCGGCCACCCGGCTGGTTGGGAACGTTGAAAAATTGGCGAAAAAACGGATCGGACAACAGCGGATGCTCCGGCACCTGGATGCGGGTGCTGGTGGCAATGTTCACCACGGCGGGAATGACCGGTTCCAGAATATCGGCCAACGTCGGCAGGGCCTGACCATTGAGTGTGGCGGGCAACGCAGATCCGGCCTGACCGACAGACCCTCCCCCCGCCAGCAGTCCCAGACCCAACAATACACCCGACAGCCAGACTCCCCCTTTGCGCTTGCTTGCTTTCATGGTTCACCCTCTCTCAAAGGGGCCACACAACCTCGATCCCGGAAGGCCCGATAGTCCGCCAAAACCTGGTCGTGGTCAAAGGCCAACCGGGTTGGAATCGCGTCCATGGCCACAATACCAACATTTTTGGCATCATCCGCCGCCTGGGGTGTCCCCCTGGCCTCGGCGACAAAGACCGCCGTCACCACGTGAAAGCGTGGATCACGCGCAGGATCGGAATACAACCCCAGCAGGGCCTTGAGTGTGACGGACAGCGAGGTCTCTTCCGCCGCCTCCCGAATGGCGGTGTGTTCCAGACGCTCGCCCACCTCCATGAAACCGCCGGGAATCGCCCAGCCATGAGGGGGGTAGCGGCGCTCGATCAAGACGATGGGACGCCCAGGATGGTCCACCAGTTCAATGATGATGTCCGCCGCCACGTGGGGGGTTGTGATGGTACCCATTCAGACCTGTTCCCCCTGTTCAGAATCCTCTCCCGCCCGGAAGAGGTGGTGAAAAACAATCCACAGCGAAGACGGTCTGGAAGGCGCGCAACCACTGTCTCTCCAACGCATCTCTGGATACCGCCACGCCCAGGTCAGCCAGCGAAGTGACCGGCCGATTGGCTAGACCGCAAGGAACGATGCCGCGAAACGGCCCCAGATCGAGATCCCGGTTGAGGGCCATGCCATGATAGGCAATCCCCCGGTGAATCCGTACTCCCAACGCGCCAATCTTGGCCGGTCCCACCCAGACGCCCGGATGGTGCGGATCACGCTGCGCGACCACCCCCCAGACGGCGAGGGTTTGAATGGCCACCTCTTCCAGGCGCTGGACATGCCGGCGGACCGCCGCCAGGGCGTGGGGACGCAAATCACACAGA
>CAIWLA010000329.1 GCA_903913345.1 uncultured Magnetococcales bacterium
AACGCTTCCAATCTGGTTGGCGGGTGATGTGGGCCGTCAGGCAACCTGGTCCGAACTGGTCTGCAAGTCAACCAGACGCAATGTCCTGCGATTCGCCCTTCACTGGGAACAGATGCCATCTCTCTCAGCCGAGTGGGAAGTCCGGGGAGAACTGAACGGGGGGTGGCAGGCCATACAATCGTTGTCGACGACCGTCGGGTCATCACAGAGATCGTTCAATATGCTGGAGGAAGAGAGAGCATGGACGGGCCTCGTTCCCTGTATGGATGCCAACGATGCCGCAAAAGAAGATATCCGTCATCTGAAAATGGGTCTGGATCAACTGGCCACCCAGGTTCAATGGATCAGTGGCGTGCGTGTGCGCCCACCCCGGATTGCATTGTCCAGCGGTGGAGCCTTGCCGATGCTTCGACCAGATGGTAGCGATGCCGTGGACCATCTCATCAAGGCGCAACTTCGGAGCACAGAAGATCCTTTACTGGAGATAACTCGACGTTTCTTTCGCGCCCTTGGCGAACAGCTTACCCTTGACAATCCCGTGGACGGAGGCTGGCGTCTCTTGCTCAGCCCGGTGGGTGCCTCAAAAGTATCGGTCAATCTTTGTGATACGGGAGAAGGCTACGCACAGGTTCTACCGGTTTTGGTTGCATTGGCGTTTGCGCGTATCGGGGGACCGCGCCTTCTGTGCCTGGAACAACCTGAACTGCACCTGCATACCCATGCCCAAACCGAACTCGCAAACCTGTTGGTGGAGTCTGCACAGGATCAGACAAAGCCCTCCATTCTGGTGGAGACGCACTCCGAGGTTTTGCTGATGAGCGTTCAACTCGCCATTGCAGAAGGAAAAATCACCCCTGACATGGTGCGTGTATACTGGGTGGAGTCCCGCCCGGATGGAACCAGTGATGCGATACCGGTTGATTTTGATGATCAGGGACGGCCAACCAGTACAGCACTGATCGGTGCCTTTAACGAGGCTGTGCGGCTTGGTCGGGAGCTGATGACAAATCAACTATCAAGGAAATTATCATGAGGGTGATTGTTTCTGGAGAAGTGCTTTCTACGGTAGCGATCACGGATCATTTCAAAATTCATCAGCTTCTCCTCTACGCCGTCGAAGGTCGCCATATTGTCTCTTTTGACCCACCTGAAGCACTGGACACATGCCTGGAGGATTTTTCTCCAACTATTCGTGCTGCCTATAAAAATGCGCTTGAACAAACGGCACGAGAGGCGACCAGACTACCCGACAACTTTGCCACTGTTCTGGTCAAACCAACCACGACACCCAGATGGGAAAACCCGGTGGCGGAGTTACCTCTTGATAAAGCCTTGGCACTCCTTGGTGAACCGCTTGGAATATTTGTAGAGGACACAAGGAATGATTGGTGTTTTCTTTTGGGTATCATGCGACCACCAGAACGGAAGCGCGTGCAGGATGCAGTGACTAAAGGTTGGGCCAAACCCCTTCACGGTGGTGGTAGTACGCTTAAATCGCAAATTGCTTCACGTTCGGTTGAGGAATACAAAAATCTCCGCACATTTGCGTTGTTTGATAGCGACCGGCGACACCCTGATGAACTGGCACCGACTTGGATTCCAACTGGAAGAGAGCAATGTGCAGGATATGACATAGAGAAAATTGTTCATCCGCATCTACCGAACAGATATTGGATGCTTAATCGT
>CAIWLA010000330.1 GCA_903913345.1 uncultured Magnetococcales bacterium
AACGCTTCCAATCGATCACCACCTCTCCCGCAAAGGATCGCCGCGCCAGTGCCTGCGAAACCACCAAATTGGCACGTTCCTTCAGACTGGCCCGATCCTTCATGGAAAGCACATCATGCACTTGCAGATACAACTGCTCCCCCTGCCAACCAGCCTTGACCGGCTGGTTGATAATATCCACCGTGTCATGCACGGCCACTTCTTCGAAAAACCGTACAATATCCTCAGGATAAAGACGCATACACCCATGACTGACCCGGCGTCCCACACCGTAAGGCTTTTGCGTACCGTGCATCAAATAACCGGGAATGGAAAGATAAATCGCATGTGTACCCAACGGATTGCGGGGACCGGACGGAATGACACTGGGCAAATAAGGCTTTTCCTTGCGAATGGAGGCTGGCACATACCAGGAGGGGTAAGGCGTCTTGCGCACCACCTGGGTCGCACCAGAAGGGGTCAACAATCCTTCCCGACCAATGCCAATCGGATAGGTGTCCAGCCACCCGTCCCGACGCCTGTGATAAACACGCATCTCCGGCAAATTGACGATGATACGCGCCGTAGAACGGGGCAAAACACGCCGAAAATTGACCCGCACCACCGTGCCAGCCCCCGGATACCACACATTGACATTGGGATTGGCATCACGCAATTCATTGAAGCCAACCCCAAACAAACGCGCCAACTGGATCAAGGTGTCTGAATCTTTCGCCAAATAGCGCATTTCGCCGCCCCCGATCACCTCGTCTCCCTGGGCAAACGGATACCACCGCCGCCGCCAGGGAACCTCGCCAAGGCTTATCGTGCTCAGCGAATCTTCCAGGCGTAACGGAAGGTTCGGAATGTCTGAAAAGGCCGCAAAGGAATCAACAACGAAGGAAAACAAGGTGAAAAGCAGGGCAGCCACCCAAAAGGTGGCTGAAAAACCAAGCGATTGATTGAAATTGCAACGCATCTTCGGGCCCTGGGCGTCATGGGTAATGTGAGAGACCGGAAACACCAACCCATAACCCCCGCCGCCGGTCGTCCCGTGGGATTTATAACGGTCCCCAACCCCCTGCCACCCTGTTAAAACAGACAAAACAAGGGGCGTTACTTCTCGACCCTTTCCACCAGTTCGATCAAGGACATGGGCGCACAATCCCCATAACGATCCCGCGTCTTGAGAACCCGCGTATAACCACCCGGCCGCGTCCGATTCCGCTCGGCAATGTCGGAAAAGAGTTTATGCACAATCTCTTTATCCTGAAGAAGGCTCAACGCCTGCCGACGAGCATGCAAATCACCCCGCTTGCCCAAGGTCACCATCTGATCGGCCACACTCCGCAACGCCTTGGCCTTGGGGGTCGTCGTCTCGATCCGTTCATGACGAAACAGGCTGACCAACAGGTTGCTGATCATCGCCTCAAAATGGCTGCTACTGCGGCCCAATTTGCACCCATGTCTCTGATGTCTCATGCTACAATACCCCTAGAAATGCTCGTCTTCAAACTGTTTGGCCAATTCGTCAATATTCTCTGGAG
>CAIWLA010000331.1 GCA_903913345.1 uncultured Magnetococcales bacterium
CGCGAGCCTCTTCGACCGGTACCATTTCCGTGGCGGGGGCGTCGGCATCGGTGATCGCTGGCGGTTCTGCATGGGATGCGGGGGTCGCGGCCTCCACGGCGGAGAAGCGTTCCTCCACAGCCGGTGTACCGACGCCCACCGCAGGATGGGCCTCGCTCATCGCCTTGACCGTCTCGCCCGCCTCCGGCGGAGCCAATACCTCCGGCCACCGGCCTGCCGCAAAGGCATGGCTGAGCCGCTTCAAACTGACCGCCACCGGGGTGGATATCTCCTCCAGCAAAGGCGGGACACGCTCGGGCAGACCAATACGCAACAAAGCTTCGGCCAGCAAAACCCGCGTCTGGGTCAACTGGGGATTGTTGTGCAAATCTTCGCCATTCAATTCCACCAACAGGATGGCATGTTCGGGACGGTCATTTTCCAAATCCTGCCGCATACCCGCCGTCAAGTAATCCCGTTTCATTTTGATCGCCCGGTTGACCACCTTGACCTGGAGCGTCGTGGCAATGAGACGATTCAGGGTGACCATGGCATCTTCGTAGCGTTTGTCCTCGCCCTGCAATTCCGCTATGGCCATGAACAGTTCCGACAGGGCATCCGGCAGACGGATGGTCTTGGTGATCCCGTTGATCTTTTTCAAGCGGGTAATGACATCCTGTCCTTCATCCATGCGCAACTGAAACACCTGCCCCCAAACGGCGGCATCCGTCTTGGGAAATTGTTCTCTCAGGGAGGTGAATAAATGGTGCGCTGTATACAGATATTCCCTTTTCTGGGGATCTTTGGGATCCGCCAACTGTCCCATTTGCCGACTGCTTTCGGCGGCGCGCAACATGGCCCACGGGACAATCCGATCCATCGTGGGATAGTTGCTCAAAAATTGGCTGTAAAACTTGAACGCCTGGGTATAGGAACCGCTCTCGTAGTAAATATCGGCCACCGCCATGAGCCAATCCGGTCGGTTGGCGATGTACGAGAGGTGTTCCGGGGAAAGATGGTCCAACAACTGGGTGGCATTGCTGCCATCGGGACCACCCGATACCTGGGCGACCCGGGCCAGGAGATAATGGGCCTCGGCACTGATATCCCCTTTGTCACCGGTCAGTTCCAACACCTTGTGCAAATAATCGTTGGCCTCTTTCTGGTAGGAATGCGGATCAGCCTGGTGGGAACGGGCCAAGCCCACCGAGGTATGCCCGCGTTCCAGCCAGACCCGGATATTCTCTTTCGGCAGATTGGGATCCCATAAAATATGGCTGGCCTCTTCATACAGACCGGCCCGGTTCATCAGGTGCAATTGCAACAGACGGTAGCGCGGATAGTGGACCGTGTTGGGATATTTGGCCAGCAGACTCTCCAGTCCGGACAGCAACCAGCCGGGTTTCCAGCCCATTTGATAGGCCAAATCCCACAGATAAAAATCAATGAGTTGTTGATTGGGCGTTTCGGGAAACACCGTCAGCAATTTTCTCAGATAGCCGCGGGCACGGGCATACCGCCGATCTTTGGCCGCTGCCTCTGCATTCTTCAGATAATAATTTTCATCCACGACCAGTTTGTTCAAGA
>CAIWLA010000332.1 GCA_903913345.1 uncultured Magnetococcales bacterium
GCCGTCACCACCCCCTGGGGATCGCTCCGCATCAGGGTGATGTCCGCCGCCTCCATGGCCACATCGGTCCCGCCCCCCATGGCAATCCCCACATCGGCCCGCGCCAGGGCGGGGGCATCATTGATCCCGTCCCCCACCATGGCCACCACCTGACCCAACCCCTGCAAGCGGCCGATCTCCATCGCCTTCTCCCCCGGCAACACCTCGGCCAGAATATGGACGATTCCCAACTCGTCGGCAATCGCCTGGGCCGTGCGGCGATTGTCTCCTGTCAACAGGGCCACCGCGATCCCCGCCCGTTGCAGGGCCGCCACCGCCCCCCGGCTGCCGGGACGGACGGTATCCGCCATGGCCAGCACCCCCGCCGCCCGCCCCGCCACCGTCGCCAGAATGGCCGTCTTGCCCGCCTGTTCCAACGCACCCAGGGTATCCTCCAGCCCGGAAACATCCACCCCCGCCGCCGCCATCAACCGCCGGGTGCCAACCAGAACCTCTTGATCCCCGAACCGGGCACGCACCCCCTGACCGGGCAGTGCCTCAAAAAAGTCCGGCTTGAGCAAAGCGAGCTTCTCCTGCCGTGCCTGGGCCACAATGGCCAGGGCGATGGGATGTTCCGATCCCTGCTCCGCCGAGGCCACCCAGGCCAGATCGGCCAATGTCCCGGTCCAATCGGTCAGGATCGGTCGGCCAACCGTCAGGGTGCCGGTTTTGTCGAAGACCACCCAATCCAGGCGATGAGCCGTCTCCAGGGCGGCACTGCCCCGGATCAGGATACCCTGTTCCGCCCCCCGACCGGTCCCCACCAGGATGGAGGTCGGGGTGGCCAGCCCCAGGGCACAGGGACAGGCGATGATCAGGACCGAAACCGCACTCAGCAGGGCATGGGTGAAGGCCGGTTCCGGCCCCAGGAGCCACCAGGCCAGAAAGGTCAGGGTCGCCAGGAGCAGGACCACCGGGACAAAGATGGCCGCGATGCGATCCGCCAGATGGGCAATGGGGGGTTTGGCCCCCTGTGCCTGACGCACCAGGGTGATAATCTGCGCCAACACCGTATCCTGTCCCACCCGTGTCGCGGTACAGACCAGGGCACCCCGCCCGTTGAGAGTGCCCCCGATCACCGGCTCCCCGGCCCCCCGCTCCACCGGCAGGGATTCCCCTGTGATCATGGATTCATCGATGGTGGAGGCCCCCTCCAGCACCACCCCATCCACCGGTATCTTTTCTCCGGGCCGCACCACCACCCGGTCGCCGGGCAGAACCTGAGAGAGGGGAATCTCCACCTCTGCGGTGCCCCGGATCACCCGCGCCATTTTGGGCACCTGCCCGATCAATTGCCGAATGGCCTGGGAGGTCCGCCCCTTGGCGCGGGCTTCGAGAAAACGACCCAGCAAAATCAGGACAATAATGGCCCCGGAGGTCTCAAAATAGACCTCCGGGAGAACCCCATTGCGCTCAAAAAGGGCGGGCATGAACAGGGCCAGGAGGGAATAACCATAGGCACTGAAGGTGCCAACCGTCACCAGGGTGTGCATGTTGGCCGAGCCATGCCGCAGCAGGGTAAAGGTGCTGCGGTGAAAATACCAACCCACCCAGAACTGGAGCGGGGTGGTCAGGAGGGCCTGCAGGCCATGGTTGGCCTGAGTGGAGAGGGCCAATCCGTGCCCCATACCGACCATGGGGCCATGGTCCAACAGGAGGATGGCCACCAGCAGGGCCAGGCCATAGCCCAGACGGCGGCGCAGTTCCCGGTATTCCCGTTGTCGCTCCTGTTCGGCCCGATCTTCCGGTGAGGTGGCGGTCGAGGTGGGGAGCAGTTCAAACCCCAGGGACTGCACCACCTGTTGCATCTGGGCAAAATCCACATTTTCGGGAATATAACGCACCTGCACCGTGGCATTGGCCAGATTGACCTGCACTTGGCGCAGGCCGGGCAGTTGGGAGAGGGCCATCTCGACCCGACGGACGCAGGCGGCACAGGAAAGCCCTCGAATGGTCAAGGTGGTCTGCTCGTCCGGGACGGTAAAGCCAGCCTGTTCCACATGGGCCACCAGGGTGGTCAGGGGGAGGGCGGTGGTCAGGGTGGCACGGGCGGTTGCCAGATTGACGCTGGCCTGCTCAATGCCCGGTTGTTGTTCCAGATGGCGTTGCAGTCGGGCGGAACAGGAGCCGCAGGAGAGGCCAGCGATGGGAAGGGTGATGATGGGGGTGGTTTGATTCATGGTTGGTTGTCAGCCTTTCATTCAAACTGGGGCAGAGGATCAGGGGGTCCAGGGGGAATGCTTCTCCCTGGACCCGCAATCATTCATTCCTGTTGGGCGCGAATCCGCACCTCCTGCTGCGGGAAGGGAATTTCAATGTGATGTTCGATAAATGCCTGGTTGATGCCGGTGTTGAGCCGATCCCGAATCACCCAGTTCAACCCCGGATCGGGCAGAAAGACCCGTAATTCAAAATCGAGGGAACTGGCCCCATGGTGGACAAAGAGGGCCTCGGGCGGGGGATCCCGCAGGATTTCAACCTGCTGGCGGGCCAGATCCAGCAACAGTTCCTTGACCTGCGCAATATCACTGCCATAGGCCACCCCGATGGGAATGACTATCCGCAAGGTGGTATTGGCCAGGGTCCAGTTGGTCACCTCCTTGGTGATCAGATCCCGGTTGGGAATCAACTGCTCCTGATAATTCATGTTGAGCACGGTGGTGGCGCGAATGTTGATGCGGGTGACCCGACCGGTGATGGTGTCGCCAATCGTGATCAAATCCCCCACCCGGATCGGACGTTCCAACAGCAAAATAATGCCACTGACAAAATTGGCGACAATCTCCTGCAACCCAAAACCGATGCCCACGCTGATGGCCGCCACCAGCCAGCCGATTTTGGCAATATCCATGTGCAGTTCGTTGAGGGCGGAGAGCAGGCCGATGATGACAATCAGATAGCGGGAGATGGTCAACACCGCATAACGGGAACCGGAATCCAACGACACCCAGGAAAACAGCATCAGTTCGTAGAGGCGCGGCAGGTGTTTCACCACCCAGCCCACCACCAGCAAGGTGACGGCAAAACGGACAAAATCCACCAGTGTCACCAGTACCAATTGACCATCGGTGCCGGTGGTGCTGTAGATTGTCAACCCCTTGAGGGCCTGGAAAACCTGTTCGTGGATACCCCAAAAATGGCTCAACAAGACCACCCCGATCAGGATGAACACCATGCGGAGGGAATCATTGATCTGCTGGGCCATCTGGCTGCGGGTCAGGGTGCCTCGGGCACCGGGGGCCAGGACCATGGGCATCCGGCGGCGGCGGTGGATCAACACCTCGACGGCGGAGGCCAGGGCACGATAGAGGCCGATCAGGAGAAAAAAAGTGATCACGGTACGAATGCCATTGTAGGCCAGATAGGTGGCACCAAAGCGATAACCGGCCATATCCAGCCCCACCACCACCCCCATGAAGAGGATCAACAGCCGACTGATGGCCTTCCAATGGCGGCTGAACCGGGCCGCAATGGTCCGTTTGACCGACACACCGGACGGTTGGCCGGCAGCAGCCGTGTGGGCAAAGGCGTGCCGGGGCAGCGGGGCATCGTGGCGGATCAGGCGGTACAGGGCAAAGGCGGCGGCACACTCAAACAGGGTATAACCCAGGCGAGGCAGGGCCTCATAATGGAAAGGCGGTGCCCGAAAGATAAACCAGGCCGGCAAAAAGATCAGATAGGCCACCAGACTGATCTCCACCGACCGGGCCAGGCTCTGGGTGACATCCGCTGGCAGATGCAACAGACGTTCTGCCAACCCCCCCGGAGCCAACAGTTGCCGGTTGGTCCCCCACAACAACCAGAAGGCCGCCACCAGCAACAGCCCGTCTTGGAGGAGATGGTGCAACACCGCCTGCACCAGGCTGGCCATGGCCGTTGGCAACGGGAGAAAATGGCCGACCAGCATCAACAACAGCAGATAGATCGGTCCTGGCATGGGGATCAGCAGGGTGGCCAACACCGCTTCCGGCTCCATCGATTGTGGTTTTTCGGTGGTCGATGCCTGGGGGGTACTGGTTGCCAGGCGGCGCAATTGCCGGTCGGCCCAGAACAACACCAGGGGCATCAGCAGGAATAAAAAAAACCCGACCAACAAAAACAGCGGCTGGTGCAGGGCATTCCACCCGTAGGCCAGCTCCTCCGCCGTCACGGTGTGGTGCCAGAGGGTAAAGAGCGCGTTGGGGCGCGTACCGGAAAAGAGTTCGTCCAGGAGTTGTGTCAACAGAACCATCCCCAGGGGAGGGGCATCCTGGATCCAGAAAATGCGCGACAGGAGAAAGGTTTCCATCTTGCCGAGTGTGGCGGTCCGTTCCAGGGTCAGCAGTTGCAACCGCTGTCCATCGGCTTGCAGATCGAACAGGAGACGTTTTTCTTCGCTCAACAACTGGCGATAATCGTTGCGCCGTTGGGTGGCCGCCTGGATAAAGATCTCCTTCTGTCCCTCCAAAAGAGGGGTCTGCACCGCCTCCATGGCCGTGGCCCAGGCACTGTTCAATTCGGCCAGGGCGGCATCCATGACAAACAGGCGGGGTTGCAAATCGGTCAGTTGTTCCAACAGTTCGGGATAGAGCGGTTCCCGCAGATCCCAGCGGCGACGGGTGAGGCGTTTATAATTTTCCTTGAGAATATCAGCCGCCAACCCCTGGGAGCCGAACTGCTGGGTCAAGGTTTCCAGATTTTTCAGTTCATCTTTTTCATTTTGCAGCAAATGTTCCTGCTCGGAAGCGGCACTGACAATCTCGGTGTGCAGTTTGCTGAGATCGGCACTCTCTTTTTGCAGACGGGCGATCTCCAGATCCCAATGGGTCAAGAATTTTTCGGTCGGGCTGCTGGCCTCCTGGGCCGCCTGTTCTTTGCGCTGCAACGCCTCCTGGCGCACCGTGACGACGGCGGCCTGCTGGTTGTTGAGGGCCTCCTGATAGAGGGCAAAGGCCCTCTGTTGGTATTGCTGGGTGGCCTGGGCCACCTCCAACTGTTTGTCCTGCACGGAGACGGCGGCCATGGCGGCCGTCTGCTCCGCCTCCCAACGCATTCCCTGGGCCTGGGCGATTTGGGCATCGATATGGGCATTGTCGGCTTGCAGCGTCAACAACCGTTTTTTGTTGCCATCGGCCTTGGGGATCAAGGTCTGAAATTGCTGATAACCCTCCTGGGCCTGTTTCAGTCGCTCCTTGGCGGCGAGGCCCTTTTCTGGAATCTGCCCCAGCAACAATTGCCGTTCCTTGGCCTGTGCAGTCAGCGTACCCACCGCCTGGCTGGCCTTTTCCAGGGCCTCCTGCACCTGTTTGAAGGCCTCCGGGGTGGGTTTGTCCGGCGTCTTGGGGGGCGGTTGCAGGGCAATCTGGTCCAGGTTTTTTTTCAGGGCCATTTCCTGGCCGCGCCAATCGGTATGGGTGGTCTGCAGGATTTGCAACCGTTCCACGGTCTCCAGAAACTCTTGCAGCAGGGAGATCCGTTTTTGCAGCAGGGCGCGTTGCTGTTCCACGGCCTCGTCTTTGCTCTCCTTGGGCAAACCGGCCAGTTCTGCCGTCACGGCCTCCAGCAGGGAGTGGAGCAGGGCGGGGGCCGGAGAGGGCGTCTCCCACAAGGCCGCGAGGGAAGAAGGGGCCGCCGCAGGCGTCACGGCAACGGACAGGGGAGCCACCGCCGGAGGCGGTACACCCTGGGCAGGAGAGGTCGCCAGCAAGAGAAAAAAGAGGGCAGAGAGAAAAGGGACCAACGGCATCAGGGATTTCCAGGCAAAGGAGAGAAACGACGGGTTCAGGGGGATCATCCCCCTGGGGAGCGGGGGGCAGGATGAGATGACCGCACAATCTTCCTCTCATGGAACGGAGGATGCACTTTTTGCCGCACCATCCGTATTTTTTTCTGCGTTGTTCTACACACCACCTGCGGCCATTTTTTGCATGGCGGCGGAAGAGATGGTGACCCGATAGGCGGAAGAGGAACTGCCCGCCCGGTTGCCATCCGTGGTCCGTTGCGGCGATTTGTCCCGTTGAGGACTGACAACGCCTTGATTTGTTGTGTTTTCCTTGTTCTGCTTTTGCAGACCGGAGGTGGACCGGACCATCTGGTCAACAAGATAAACGGCGACACTGGTGATTCTCACGGGAAAGATCCTCTACGGAAAAACGGTACTGACACACCCTTTATTGCGGTGGCGATGACCACCTTGCGATGGGTCAAGCAAAGTTTGTACCGAAAGTCAGAAGGGGATCTGCGTTCCGAACGGCCACGGACTCAACGGACCAGCAAGGCCTCCCTGGCCAAGCCGTCCAGTTTGTGCGCGACCCAGGTTGCGAGGTCATCGAGGGGGAGAGGCCCATCGGCGGCGGGTCGTCCATCGAGGGCGCGGGCCATCTCCTCCCGGCACTCCGGCTCATTGATCCGCAGAACCAACTCATCCTGCGTGCGGGTGCCGTCCACCTGGTTGAACAGGATCCGGGTCGGGGGATCCAGGGAGACAGGCTCATGGCGCAGGTTGGTGACCCACTCCTGGCGACGGGCCTGCGCGCGGGCAAAGGACCAGGCTTCGGGATGTCGGGATGGCTGCGCCGCGTAAGCCGGAGCCTCTGCGGTCGGGACCAACCCCCCGTTGTACAACAGGGACAACAACCACTCTTGCACATTGGCGGACAGTGCCGAACGACTCCAGCCCGCCCCCTGTTCGCTCACGCTGTGGATCAATTCGGACAACCGGAACGGATGGCCTCTCCTCTCTGCCATGGCGGTCAGCAGCGCGAGGGTCATCGGATGCGCGGTCTGGATGCGCGCCCCCTGGGGTGTGCTGAACACCCGGAGACCGTCCATCGCGGCGGTCGCCTTTTCGTCGGGTTGCATGAGGCTGTGCAGATAAAAACCCTCCAATGCGTTCGGGGTCACATTCCGCTGGAGAGCAATATGGTCGCGGCACAGGAGGGTCATGCGGAAACGTCGATTGGTCAGGAAATCCATGTACTGTTCCCGGAGAAAAATATCGTCGGTCGCATTGAGGAGGGCCTGGGCCTCCGGGCTGAAATTGGTCGTGAACAGGGAGGGCAACTGGGCCTCACCCAGATATTGCAGACCCACCGATTTGGCCATGTTGTAAAATTGATGAAAATAGAATGGGGTATTGTGATACGCCAGATGATCATGCAACAGATATTTGCCCGCTTTGCCGGTCAGCAGATCGACTTCACTGGCCAACACCTGCCGGTAGGGGGATTGGGCATCGCAGGCCGCATTATCCCGCAGAAAGGCGAGCAACAGGCGGGCCTGTGTGGCCTTGTGTTCGGGATCCTCAATGTTCTGGGTGTGAAACTGCATCATCTCCCGCAGGGAACGGATCATGTTCCATCCCGGCAGGGTGTTGTAGGAGATGTAGGCGATGCCGTTGGCGGTCAGCAGTTGGCCGGTCTTGCGCAGGATGGCCTGCCGGACGGTGGCATCGACCCACGAGAAGACACCGTGACAGAGGATATAATCAAAAGGTTCCTCTTCCAGCTCCGTGATCGAGAGGTGGCGAAGGGTCACATTGCTCAAGCCGAGTTCGGTCAGGAACTGTTGACCCGTTTCAATCTGGTTGCGAGAAATATCGATCCCCAGAAAGGAGGCCTGGGGATGGAGTGCGGCCATGGGCAGCAGGTTGACACCGGTGGCGCAACCGATCTCCAACACCCTGGCCGAACGAAAATCGGGTGGCTGCATCCCGAACAGAGAGCCGATCACCGACAGGTGAGCGGGTCGGCTCTGCTCCAATGGCTTGGACTCGTAAGGAACAATGTCATAAGAGAGGGGGTGTGAATCCATACTCGGTACTCGCAAAAACAGCCCTTTGGTGGTGGGGATTGGTCGATTGTGACCGGTCAAGGGCGGCATTGACCACAAACAGCCACTCATCCTATCAAACAGATCCACCCCATGTAAAAGCAGAAAACCAACAGAATCCTCAAAAGCATCCATCCCGCACCCGATTGTCCACCCACACACCGGAAGCCGGTTCAAAACCACCCATGCTCTGTGACATCAACGTGAGTCGAGTCGCTGACAATGCCACTTGGCCGCCGTTATGATCACATCGACCACCTTGTGTTGAAAATCCGGATCGGACACTTCCAACTCTTGCTCGCGATTGATAATGATACCCGCCTCCAGGAGAACAGCAGGCATCTCTGCATTTTTCAGCACCACGAGATCATCAAATTGATAAATACCACGAAGGGGATCCAGGAGCGGTCTGTTCTCCCCACGGATCGGCTCGGCATGATGCAGACTGGGGTGATGGCCGTTTCTGAGAAGGCCATCGGCCATATCGCTCGCAACCTGGATGCTTTCATCCAGGTAGACGTTTTTTCCTGACACAAACAATCCATACCCACGAAATCGGTCACTGTAGAGATGTGATGTGCCTTTCCACTCCCAAGGAAGTAAATACTGGGGTTGTGCCGAATCGTGGTGAATGGAGACAAGAAGAGTCGCCTTGGCCTCTTGGGCGATTCGTGGCCTGTCCAATAATTGAACTTTGGAACCATTCGGATTGATGAGGATGGCCTGCATGTGGTTGGACAGGGCGGCGTTGTACAGTAGCGTGGCCAATTGGACATTGAAATCCCACTCCGGTTTCCCCCGCGCACTCCTTGCTCCTGCAGCCTGACGATCATGCCCTATATCAATGGCCAACCGACAATTTTCATACTCTGCCGTGACGACTGTCGGGCAAAACAGGATACATCCCAGCAGAAGGGCGTAAAATTTGAGCATTATGTCGGCAAAACCGACACGCAACACGACCTGGTGGCGGATCGTCACTCTCCTGTAAACTCTTCCAGTTGTTTCAGTCGGCGCAGGGTCAGCCAGTTGACCACGGCCTCCCTGGAGATGTTCTGGTCAGCCGTGGCCAGAAAGGCCACCCAGGCATCCCGGTATTTCAGCCAGGCCAACTCGGTGCGCTTGATCCCGTCCTGTTTGACCGTTCTCCAATTCTCGCTGAACTGTGCCTCTGGTATCCGTTGTATGGTGCGATAGGCGGCGTTCAGTCGGGCATCGGCATCACGGTCGCGTTCTGCCCCGGCGCAGGGTGGTTTTCCATCAACAAACCCCTTCAAATCATTGACAAACTGCTGTCTGAGCTGACTCTCTTCGCCGACCACCATGGCCAACTGGGCGGTGCCCGACCGTTCGATCTCTTCGCCAGTGCGACGATCGATGAAGGCCTCAACGGATGCCTGCAGAAGGCGGAATCGATCGGCAGAAGGGCCGGTACGCCATGCGTCGGCCAGTGTTGCCAGTTGGGTATCCCGTTGTTCCTGACCGACCCGTTCGTCATGCATGGCGCACTGGCCTTGCGCCACGCCACTGGTCACATCGTCACACCAGGAAAAATCGTTTCCCTGCCAGTTTTGCTGCCGCAGCCGGTACAAATGTTTCACCCGACCGTCTATGGCCGCTGCCGAATCATCCAGGGTGGTGCAAGCCAACGCGATGGCGACATCCAGGTTGCGTTTGGCACCCACCCCGTTGGCGTAGATGGTCATCAGCATAACCGCCCCGGTGAAAGGGCCGTCCTCCCTGGCGAAGGCACAGGCCCGTGCCGCAACGGGATCAGCCGGTTGATCTATTCCGTAATACAAGGACTCGGCATCACACTCCTGGAGCGTCTCCAACCCTTTCTTGTCGGGCCGATCTCCCTCGGGAGGCGTTGCATGGATAAAAGTACGGCAAATCTGCTTCGACTCTGCCATTTCGGGATAGCGTTGTTCATCGGCCCAGTTGCTGGCCAGGCTGGAGGTGGTCGGAAGCAACATGGCCACAACAAAGGCCATGGTCAGAAGACGATTTTCCATAGATCTTTCCGTAGCAAACCGTGGAAACAACCCCTTCTCTGTTCTTGTCGGGGTAGCCCTCAATGTGTGTGCGGCGGTGCATCGACCAGGGTCAGTTTGACAGGACGTACATTCATGTCATACACCACCTTGACATCAACGGATTGCCCCTCATCCAGATAATAGAGCGTCATGTGACATTTTCCCTGCGCGTCCTGCGTCAACTCTGTTGAGCCTTTCAGTTCCAGTTTGGGCAGGATGTGACGGGCCGCCGCCATGACATCCAGATAAAGCTGTTCGTCGTCGCATTTTTTGGTACTGGACGGGGCAACGGCCACCGATGGACCCTGCCGGTCGAACTCGGAGGGCATCGATCTCCCCTCGTCGCAGAACATCTTGCGCATATCCGGCTGTATTTTGCAGTGCCGTTCTTGTGTCTGGCCATCCACCTGCTGGGTGATCAAAATGGGATACTTGGCATCAGGCCACGGTGGGGAGCGGTCAACCTGATGGCGGCCGGGCGGTGTGCCCTCCTCCGATACATGGCCATCGGCTGTAAAGACGAGCTTTTCTTTCCCTGTGAACCCGCCAACATAGGTGGCAGGAAAGGGGGAGGGGGAGGAGGTGGCCTGCGGGGTGGCATCGGCGGACTGTTGCAGCGCGCTGATGCGCTGCCGGTAGGCATTGGCCAGGCAAACAACCGTGGTGCATGGATTGCGGACCTGGCGCAACCAATTCATCTGTTGGCTTTTCAACTCATCGCTGTTCTTGCCCTGGCTGACAGATTGTTTGTACAACTGGCCAAGCTGTCCGTCCAACCCTGCCAGATCCCCGTCGGCACAAATCATTTTTTCCACCGGCGAGGCCGCCTTGCTGCAATCAAAACTGGCCTTCACCCGGCCTGCAGCCGGGGGCGGGGTATTCACCGACAGCCGCTTGAGATGTCCGGTCACCAAATCGATCTGCCCTTTTATCGAACGAACCTGCGCGGGGCGTTCACACAGGACGGTCACCGCAACGTTCACTTCGTGGCTTTTCAGCCATTCAAGGGAGTCGAGGTCAATCACATAGGCTGGCTCGCTCTCGTTGAGCTTGCACTGCAACGCACCTTCCGCCTGCTTGACAAAATCGACCATTTGGACATCACGACTGTCGCGCTTTTTTATGTCCACCACCGACAACCAGGTATCCCCCTCCTGGCTGATGGGAATGATGGCATAGGCCTCCTCTTTTTCCCACCAGACATGAGCCGGTTGCCCATATTTGGTCCAATACAACTCATGCAGTTGGCCGTTTTTGATATCAATCAGAAACTGGAAGGCGCACTGATTGCTTTCAGAGACAGAGGGTTCACACGCCGTCATGAACGCCCATTGTCCGGAGGGGCTGGGGGGCGAGATCCGCACTTCCGACGGAGGACGATTGCTCGGCTTTCCCTGATCATCCTGCACCTTGACCTTGGGCTGAATGGGTCTCCCGGCATGGGAGAGTGAACCGTCCAGAGCCAGGCCGAACCCCGATTTATCCTTTTGCCCTGGTTTGAGCGTTGTCCAGGTGACAACCAGTTTGTTGTTGTTGCGCAAGGAGACGGCTTCAACCGTGTGCATCTGTTCCTCTGTGCATGGCTGCCATTTCTTTTGATAACCGGCTTGTCCCGGCTCTCCGTAACACCAGCCTTGTGATCCCAACTGACCACCCGTCTTTTCCCGCTCATCACAGGCGTCCATGGTTTTCCGATCCTCTCCCGATCCGCCGCGACACCGGTCGTTGAGCGTCTCCCATGTGGCCAAAAGTGCCTTGATTTCATTGGATGGAGAAGCCGATCCCGCGTCTGCCTGCGGAAGACAAACGCCGCCAGACAACAAAATGGCAAGGAGAGAATAAATCAGTGCGTTCTGTTTCATCGGTTTGTTCCTTTTGAGCAGGGGCAGAAGCAGATCCTGGGTGGACATGCCCATACTGTAGCGCACCGGGGGGGCCTGGTAAAGAAAAATGCGGGGGACCAACCGGGCTAGGAGCCTGTCAAAAATAAGATGTTCAAGTTATTTTTGCCAGGCTCCTTGGGCCATCCCGTTTTGGATCGGTGACGCGGGCACCTGTCTGGAGGGGATGGGCAAGGCCATGTCTACGGGATGCCATCCAGGTGGTGGATCCCATCCATCAGGGCACCTTGGCCGTCACGGGACCGCAGTGCCTCATACAGATTGGCCGGTCCCAACAAAATGTCCCGCAGTCCCCGGCGCACCTTTTCCGAGTCCAGTGCCTGCCTGCTCATGGTGTTGTGGGCAGCAAACGCATCCATGATGGCGTTCATCAGTTCGCTGGACAGATCGGGGGAATTGGAAAATTGCTCCCTGGTGTTGTTGGCGGCCTGCTGAACCAGGATGGGCGACTCCAGCAGCTTGCCCTTGACAGTGTTCACATAGATCAGCTTGTCACCGTCGGACAGTTCCCCCTCGAACAGGGTGTTGACCTTCTGGATGATCTCGTCCAGCAAAACCTTCTCCTTCTCCTGCACCGCGCCGCTGCCCGTTTCGGTCAATGGTGCGAGCTTGTCGGCCTCTCCCTCAGTCAGCGGCATGTTCCGCTTGCCCTGGTCTTTGAGCTTGTGGTGGGTCAGGGTCACTTTGGACAGGTCCACCCCCTCCCGTTCCCGTCCGAACTCCAGCAGGGGCAGCAGACGCCGGAAGAAGATCGCCCGCTTCTCGATGGCGGTGTTTTCATA
This sequence comes from uncultured Magnetococcales bacterium, assembly GCA_903913345.1. Lineage (GTDB taxonomy): Bacteria > Pseudomonadota > Magnetococcia > Magnetococcales > Magnetaquicoccaceae > Magnetaquicoccus. Next base: position 12,568 of record CAIWLA010000332.1, read on the forward strand.
ATGGAACAACTGGGACAGGAACAGATAAACCCGCAGAAACGCCCCCAGGTCACCCTTGAACAGGAGCAGCACGTTCATCTCGTCCCTGGCCTCCTGTTCCGCCTGAGCGTTTCCAACCGCCTGGGCCGCATTCAGCGCAGACTTCGCCGATGCAAATCGTCTGAGCAGACGATCCGCCACCGGTTCCAGTGCGGCCACCAGTTGGGCCTGGGAGGCCTTCGGGTCCATCTCGACCGTTATCACCCGCTCGACTTCGCCGTCGCTGTAAAAGCCAGTCGTGTCCAGTTTCGCCCGCAGGTCATAAACCAGATTGGGGTCGGTGACACCGGCCAGCTCCGCCGTCTCGTAGTAGGTCTTGAAGGAGGCCAGGATCTCCTCTGGTTCGTTGATGAAATCGAGGACGAAGGTGGTATCCTTGCC
>CAIWLA010000333.1 GCA_903913345.1 uncultured Magnetococcales bacterium
TCTGGATCGTCGCCCAGCAGGCCCAGAATGGCCGCCAGATGGCGCAGCAGGGCGACCCCCTGCCGCATCCTGGCCGTCTCCTCTGCCTGCCCCGGTTCCCAGGTGGCCGCGATCCGGTTGATCCGCTTGGCCATTTCAAACAGCACGGCAATGGCCTGGGGGCTGTTGAAATCGTCATCCATGGCGGTCAGGAACTGTTCCACCTCCCCACTCCAGTCGCCCTCTGGTGGCGAGTCCAGGGGCATTTCTCCGGGTTCTGGAAGGGTATGGAGCCACTTTTTTGCCCCCGACAAGGCCGAATAGAGGCGATCCATGCCATGGCGGGCCGCATCCAGCAGTTCGATGGAAAAATCCAGCGGACTGCGATAGTGGCTGTTGAGGATGAACAGACGCAACACCTCCCCCGGATACTGGGCGAGCAGATCACGAATGGTCGAAAAATTGCCCAGACTCTTGGACATTTTTTCCCGTTCGCCGCTGTCGGTCAGGACATTGACAAAACCATTGTGCAACCAATAGCGCACCCACGGTTGGCCAGAGCTGCCCTCGGTCTGGGCAATCTCATTTTCATGGTGGGGAAAGAGGAGATCCATCCCCCCGCCATGGATGTCAAACGACTCTCCCAGGTAGTGGCAACTCATGGCGGAACATTCAATGTGCCAACCGGGGCGACCCGCGCCCCAGGGAGAGGGCCAGTGGGGTTCACCCGGTTTGGCCTTTTTCCAGAGGACAAAATCCAGCGGATTCTCCTTGTGGGCATCCACCTCCACCCGTGATCCAGACTGCAACGACTCCAGATCTTTGCCGGACAGTTGGCCATAAGAGGGGAAACGGTCCACGGCATAAAAGACATCGCCCCCCCCCGGATAGGCCAACCCCTTGTCCAACAAGGTGGCAATCATGGCCTGCATCTGGGCCAAATGTTCGGTTGCCCTGGGTTCCACATCGGCGTTGGCGACACCCAATGCCTTCATGTCGGCGTGGAAGGCCTGGATGAACTGTTCCGTCAGTTCCAGGGTGGATATATTCAATGCCTGGGCGCGTTGAATAATTTTATCATCAATGTCGGTAAAATTGCGGACATAAGTCACTTCCAGGCCACAGGCACGCAAATAGCGGACGATCACATCAAAGACCACCATCACCCGTGCATGGCCGATATGGCAGTAGTCATACACCGTGACGCCACAGACATAGAGGCCCACCCGACCGGGCACCCGCAGCACCAGGGGTTCCTTTTTCCGACCCATGGAGTTGAACAGTTGGATCTGCAAACCTCTTTTCACAAACTTGTTCTCCCTATCAAAATCATGTTATCTTCTCCGGGTGTGGATGTTGATTTCAACCTTTTTTGGCCCTTTCCACAGGAAACCCAAGCCATGGCTCTCTTGTCAAACCGTATCCAGAAAGTAAAACCCTCCCCCACGCTGGCCATCGCCGCCAAGGCGAAGGCGTTGCAATCGCAAGGCATAGACGTGATCGATCTCGGTTCCGGGGAACCGGATTTTGACACCCCCAAACATATCAAAAAGGCGGCCATTCAGGCCATCAAGTCGGGATTCACCAAGTATACCGCAGTAGACGGCATACCTGAACTCAAAAAAGCCATCATAGACAAGTTTCAGAGGGACAACCATCTGACCTTCGAGCCGGCTCAAATTGTCGTGACGGTGGGTGGCAAGCAGGCCTTCTACAATCTGGCCCAGGCCATGTTGAATCCGGGGGATGAGGTGATCATTCCCGCTCCGTACTGGGTCTCCTATCCCGACATGGTATTGCTGGCGGACGGGGTGCCGGTGATTGTGGCCTCTCAGGAAGAGACCGGTTTCAAGATAACCCCCGAAGCACTGGAGGCGGCCATCACCCCGAAGAGCCGTCTGGTGGTGATCAACTCTCCCAGCAACCCCTCTGGCGCGGCCTACACGCGGGAGGAGCTGGCGCAACTGGGGGCGGTGATCGAGCGTCATCCCCACCTCTGGGCGGTGGTCGATGACATCTACGACAAGCTGGTCTACGACGGTTTCAAGGCCGTCACCCTGACAGAAGTGGTTCCCGCCTTGATCGACCGCACGGTGATTGTCCACGGAGTCTCCAAAACCTACTCCATGACCGGTTGGCGCATTGGTTATGCCGCCGGCCCGGTGGAGATCATCCGGGCCATGAGTAAAATGCAATCCCAGAGCACCTCCAACGCCACCTCCATTGCCCAAAAGGCGGCGGTGGCGGCCCTGGCGGGTCCACAAAAGGTGATCAAGCCCATGTTGAAGGCCTTTGCCGAGCGGCGGGACTATGTGGTCAAGGCACTGAACGATATTCCCGGCATCCATTGCCGCGCGCCGGAGGGTTCCTTCTATGTCTTTCCCAACGTCGGGGGGTTGATCGGCACCAAGACACCCGATGGCACCGAGATCAAAAGCAGCATGGAGCTGGCGGCCTTCATGCTGGAGGCCCATCAACTGGCCCTGGTACCGGGTGTGGCCTTTGGCATGGATCCCTATATTCGCATTTCGTTTGCCACATCCATGGACAATTTGCAACGGGCCATGGCGCGTATTCGACTGGTCTCCCAGGATCTCCTGGGATAGGGTGTCCGGGCAACTGAAAAAAGGGGGGAGAGGGTCCGCCGCTCCCCCCCGAAAAGGGAGGAAGAAATCGGAACCGATGGAAAGCAGTGGATTATTACACAAGCGGCTCCAGATTTTCGGACGGGTGCAGGGGGTCTATTATCGGGCCTCCACTCAGCAAGAGGCCGAGCGGTTGGGGGTTTCCGGTTGGGTCAAAAACCGACCGGATGGCTCGGTGGAGGCAGAGGCCCACGGTCCGGACAGTGCGGTGACGGCCCTCATCGCCTGGTGCCAATACGGCCCACCCGGCGCGCGAGTGGAACGGATGGAGGTGACGGATTGCCCACCGATGACCGGTGCGGATTTCCAGATTGCGCGCCATTGAGTCCACGCCCAAAACAACGAATCAGTCCACTTTGAATGCAATCGCCTGGCGATTGTGGTGTGCATGGATGGTCAGAAGATCGCCAGGGTTGGGGTTCTCCATCCGTGTCACCCCGACCGGGAGCAAGACGTTCTTCATGGCCCATCCCCCGCCATTGCCCAACTGGTCATAGAGTCAACCATGGAGAGGATAACAACTCGATGAAATCCAAACAGGAATTTAACACATGGTCTCTCGAAGAAGCCAACCAACTGATCAAAAAACAACTACCAAGAAACTATTGGATATTCTTGATTCAGCAGATGTTCTACCCGGACATTCAATTTGATGAAAATTTAAATATAATATCTTGTCCAGGTTTCATCCCGTTCAGGGATTTGGCCATTGAAGTGTTGCAAGATTTAGATAAACGAAAAAAGGACATAAAAGAATGTCTTGTTTGTGATAGGTATTTTGATGTCAATAAGGAGGATGGGATATTCGGAGACGCTGGAAACCTTGAAAAATTCATTTGCAATCGTTGTTCAAACAAAATAAGCGCAAAAGAATTCTATGATCGTTATTTGTTGACATGATTGTCTCGAATCAACCGTTTGCATGGTCATGAAAACGGATCAACCGTATGACATTTATCCGATCGACAAAACATGAGAAAAGTGGCATAGAATAGACCGCCGACCTTGGACGGAGAGACGTTTGAACACTGGCGTCCGCACAGGTCGGATGGCCGTGACAACGGTACGCCTTTGGACGTACCGAGCGTTCCACTCATCGCGCCTCGTTGGCCATCCGGGATCTGGCCTATCAACTGTTTAATTTAATGTGACCAAGGAGACTTGAATGCGACAAGTGATTATATATCCCGGAGAGGATGGTTTCTGGGTGGCGGAATGTCCCAGCCTACCAGGCTGCATCAGCCAGGGGGAAACGAAGGAGAAGGCCATTGTCAACATTCGAGAGGCCATTCAGGTCTATATTGAAGCCATGGAAGAAGACCACCAGAGGGTGCCCAGTGAACGATTCGACGCCTTGCTGGTAGCAGTGTGAGCGGCTTGCCGCAACTGTCCGGCAGAGAGTTTTTCATCACGCCATAAAACTGAAGCCGACATGGATCCGGACAGCATCAATCTGGAGACGTTGCGGACGGGGATTCCGTTGGATTGGGAGGAGCAGGGGGTGAAGTTTGGGGTGATGTGAGGATTGTATGCAGATATTTGCTAGATGTGCGATCAATTTTCTGATGGGTTCATGAATTTTAACGACATGGTATCCCTCGATTTCGTCCCTCGATTCCATCATAAATTTAAACGGTATGGTATCCCTCGATTTCA
>CAIWLA010000334.1 GCA_903913345.1 uncultured Magnetococcales bacterium
AATTTCCTAACCGGACATTACTGACTCATGATTGGACACCTCCGTCTTTATCAGGGGGATGCGGTTCGACTGGCAGGCATTGATCAACGCTTGGGCCATTCGAGCAAGAAGATGTTGGATTTTTGCTTCCATGGGAATGACAAACCAACAATTGCCTCCGTCATACCAACGCAGGCAAACATACAGGGAGACTTGCGGACAAAATTTACTATTGAACTGCCCAAGTTCCGGCCAATGTATCATGTATATGAAGCATATTCACCCCCGCAAGAATCAAGCAAATTCTTCAAATTGAGAAAAATATTTTTCCGGTCGCCAGAAAGACGGCTTGACAGAAAGAAGGACTATTCCAAGTTGCAGCGCGATGATGTGCTGGGAAACATGGTGGTTCCTGCTAATTCAGTCCTGACGCACCCAGCTTTCATCCCGCATACACCGCCCACAGCACCAGCCGAACCACTTCAGGGAACCGGCTCAGACGCCGATAAACAGGATATCCGATCCATCACTCCCCTTGTTCCTGCCGGAGGTGACAATGGAAGCTGCTCATGAGTTCTGGCTCTCCCCTTCGATGGAGGCCGAGCAAAAATTATGGATGGCCGTACTGGAAGAGGCTCTGAAAGACGCCTTGTCCGGCGAGACTCCCTCCAGAAAGGAGACAGCCAAGCGTTGGTTCCGTGAGGGTGGACAGCACTTCCAACTGGTCTGCGACTTGGCCAATTTCGATGCCAGCTTCATCAGGACAAAGGTGCTGTCCGTAATTGACAAACCGACTACCATCTAATCCATCCACGCAAACCGCCGAACCGTCCCTTCAAAAAAATGCCGCCATACCCAGCAGCAGTTTCATGTCGTTGGTGGCCAGCAGGTCCACACCCTGTGGACCCACCTCCCGCCGCCTGTGGTCCCGTCCCATTCTCAACATCCAAAAGTCCCACCCCAAAAAGGAGGCATCCACGCCAACACTCCGTGGTGGCTGACAGCAGTGCTCCGGACTCCAACACTTCGTGGCGGCAGGAACCACAGTCCACCAGCGCGACACAGCGCAATGAGGCCCATGGATGGCGATCAGACATCCGCCCCGGATGGCGCAGCCCCTTCAATCTGGTTGGCAATCTTCTGGAGAACATCCAGCAACTTCTTCTTGTTTATCGGTTTGGTAAGATACAGATCACAACCGGCCTCCCTGCTGCGTTCCCTCTCTCCCTCCATGGCATGGGCAGACAGGGCTACAATCGGCATGGGAGCACGTCCCATTTCCCGCTCCCAATGGCGGATGTGCCGAGTAGCGGTGTAGCCGTCCATTTTTGGCATCTGGACGTCCATGACCACCACGTCGAACACCTCCTCTTGCACACGAGCGACCGCTTCTATCCCATCGTCCACCATGACCAGTTGGTGCAGTGTACCCATGAGATAGGCCTCAAACAGCATTTGGTTTTCCTCGACGTCTTCCGCCAGGAGGATGCGCAGGGCCTTGGTGCCTGCTTCGGATGTCTGCTCAACAGGCATGATCTGGGGCAATAAAGCTGCCGCAGTTTTTATGGGCAGAGCGAAACAGAATTGACTCCCTTCCCCCAACCGGCTTTCCACCCAAATCCGGCCACCCATCAGCTCCACCAGCTTTCGGGATATGGCCAACCCCAACCCGCTGCCTCCATAGTTGCGAGTAATCCCGGCATCGGCCTGGGTAAAAAGCTCAAAGATATTGACCACATCTTCTGACGCAACGCCAATGCCGGTATCAACAACCTGGAAGAGAAGGGTTGCCGGGTCCTCGGGATACAGAGTCAGACGCACATCTACTCGCCCTTGTTTGGTAAATTTAATCGCATTGCCCAGCAGGTTGATGAGCACTTGGCGTATCCGACTATCATCACCCAAAACTGCTTCCGGGATATCGGATGCCACCCAACCCTCCATGACAAGCCCCTTCTTCTCTGCAACCACCTCCATCAGATGGGTTGTTGTCTCCACCAATCGACGTGGGGAAAGGGGTCTCTCGTCAAAAGAGATGCATCCAGCCTCAATGCGGGAGAAATCAAGTACATCGCTGATTACCCCCAGCATAGCTTTCCCCGAATGGTGCATTGTCTCCAGAAATCGTCGTTGTGTGGGGTTAATGTCGGTTTCTAGCAACAGCTCCGACATGCCCAGAACCACGTTCATGGGGGTTCGGATTTCATGGCTCACGCTGGCCAAGAAGTCAGATTTGGCGTGGTTGGCTTTCTCCGCTACCAACTGGGCTTTTTCCGCCACCAACCTGGCTGTTTCCGCTACCAGATTGGCCTTCTCCAACTCAGCGTTTTTATCCCGCACCACTTGATCCAGGCG
>CAIWLA010000335.1 GCA_903913345.1 uncultured Magnetococcales bacterium
GCGCGTGTGTTCTGCGGGACGTGTCTGGGGGTGCTGCGGGAGGCAAGTGGGGACTGTCAAGCTGATTTTCTACCATCTCGGAAAATATATTTCTCCAAAAAGACGAATTAGCTTGATTCTTGCGGGGGGGGGGGCCATACTTGCAAAATTGGTTTATTTGGCCTACTGTCTGATGGTAGCGTCCCCACTTCTGCCGACAAACCACTCAAAACAAATCTGGAACTGCGTCCTGGAACTGCGTCCTGTAAAATCCTTCTGGCGGCAGATCGAATTAGGCTATTATGCTCCTGCGAAAGGTCGCCCATGCAAAAACACACGATACCAGCATTATGCTCTCCCGTCGCTGCTTGTACAGAGGATGACATCGCCGGGGTTTTGTGCAAAGTTGCATTATCAATGCAAAGAGTCATTTTCACCAGTGTCAACTTCTCCTGCATCGCTATCGACCTCAGGGGGGGCATCAAGATTTTCAATGCCGGTGCTGAGCGCATGTTGGGCTATGCAGCCGTCGAAGTGATCGATAATCTTACAGCAACTGACTTTTCCAATCCACAGGAGTTGATTGCGCGTGCCGATGCGTTGAGCATTGAGTATAACATGCCGGTTGCGCCGGGCCATGAGGCGTTGGTGTTCAGGGCTTCGCGCGGTGTTGAAGACACCTACGAGCTGACCTACATCCGCAAGGATGGCAGGCACCTCCCGTCGGTTGTGTCAGTTACGGCCCTGCGTGATGACCGGGAAGACATCATCGGCTACCTGTTGATTGGTACGGACAATACCGCCCGCAATCAGACGGAGGAGGAACTGATCAAGGTTGGAGCCCTGCAACGAGCCATTTTCAACAGTGCCAACTTTTCCAGCATTGCCACCGACGCCAAGGGGGTCATCCAGATTTTCAACGTCGGGGCCGAGCGCATGTTGGGCTACACAGCCGTTGAAGTGATGAACAAAATTACGCCCGCCGACATTTCCGATCCGCAGGAGGTGCTTGCGCGTGCCAAGGCGTTGAGCATTGAGTTTGACACGCCAATTTCGCCGGGCCTCGAGGCTCTTGTGTTCAGAGCCTCACGCGGTATTGAGGACAGATACGAGCTGACCTTCATCCGCAAAGGGGGTGGCCGCTTCCCAGCGGTGCTGTCGGTCACGGCCTTGCGTGATGCGCAAAACGCCATTATCGGCTACCTGTTGATCGGCACGGACAACACCGCGCGCAAACAGGTCGAGGCCGAACAGAAAAAGCTCGACCAACGTCTGCGTGACCAGCAGTTTTATACCCGCTCCCTCATCGAATCCAACATGGACGCACTGGTGAGTACCGATCCGTCTGGAATCATTACAGACCCCAACAAACAGATGGAGACGATCACCGGTTGTACACGGGACGAGTTGATCGGCGCACCATTCAGAAATCACTTCACCGACCAAACTCGGGCCGATTCCGGTATCAAGCGGGTGTTGAGTGAAAAAAAGCTGATCGACTACGAACTGACCGTGTGCGCCAGGGATGGCAGGGAAACACCGGTGTCCCTGCATGCGACCACCATTTATGACCGCGAGCGAAAGTTGCAGGGCGTATTCGTGGCCGTGCGCAACATGACCGAACGCAAACGCCTGGATCAGGTGCTGGAGGATAAAAACACCGAATTGGAGAATGCCCGGTTTATATCAGAAAAAGCCAACCAGTCCAAATCCGCGTTCCTCGCCAATATGAGTCACGAAATCCGCACACCCATGAACGCCATCATTGGCTTGAGCCATCTGTGTTTGCAAACCAAACTCAATGCTCAACAGAAGGACTATATTCGCAAGGTGTATAATTCAGCCAACTCATTGCTCCGTATTATAAACGATATTCTTGATTTTTCCAAGATCGAGGCGGGGAAAATGTCCATGGAGTCCATAAACTTCTCTCTGGAGGAGGTGTTGGGAAGTGTCGTCTCCATGATTTCCTTGCAGGCCAAAGAAAAACAGTTGGAAGTCGTCACGGAGACCTCCATGGGCATACCGTCAGGTCTGGTGGGCGATCCTTCACGGCTGGGCCAGATTCTGCTCAACCTGACCAATAACGCCATCAAGTTTACCAAGTCTGGCGAATTGGTGATCGTGACCGAACTGCTGGAAAAAAACGAAACGCTTGTGCGTTTGCAGTTCACCGTGCGGGATACGGGCATCGGCATGACGCCGGAGCAGGTGGCTGGGTTGTTCCAGGCCTTTACCCAGGCGGATTCCTCTACTACCCGGAAATATGGCGGCACCGGGCTTGGCCTCACCATTTCCAAACGGTTGATCGAGATGATGGGAGGAGCCATCCGGGCAGAAAGCAAACTGGACAAGGGAACCAGTTTCATCTTTGACGTGCGCCTGGGCCTCTCCAACCGGGTGATGGTCAAGCCGTTGATCATCACCAGCGACCTGCGTGGCTTGAAAGTGCTGGCCGTGGACGACAACGAGAGTGCCATCACCGTGATGGCGGATTATTTGACCTCCTTCACCTTCCGGGTGACCAAGGCACAGGACGCCAAAGAGGCCATCCTTGCTGTTAGTGAGGCGGACAGTGCGGGAGAACCCTTTGATCTGGTGGTCATCGATTACATGATGCCGGAGATGGATGGCATCACCGCCGTGGCAACAATGCGTAACAAATTGAACTTGAGCAAGTTTCCAGTGGTGATCATGACCACGGCATACGGCGAGGATGACGTGGTCAAACGGGCCGATGAGGAGGCTCAGGTGGACGGTTTTCTGGTCAAACCCATCAGCCCAAGTCTGTTGTTCGAGGTCATCATGGAAGCCTTTGGCCACGCCCAGATCGACGGCAAAAAGAGTGGAATGGCCTATGCCGGCATTCGGGATTTCGTCATGCTTTCCGGGAGCAGAATTCTGCTGGTCGAGGACAATGAGATCAATCAACAGGTGGCTCGGGAATTGTTGGAACAGGCCAACGTCACCGTGTTGCTGGCCGAGGATGGCCATCAGGCGGTAGAGATGGTCACCAGAGAAAAACTGGATGGCGTCTTGATGGACCTGCAAATGCCGGTCATGGACGGTCTGACCGCCACCAGGAAAATTCGCGAGGATCCCCGCTTCGCCCACCTGCCCATCATCGCCATGACGGCCAATGCCATGTCGGGTGATCGGGAAATCTGCCTGGAATCGGGTATGCAGGACCATATTGCCAAACCGATCAACCCCGACGAAATGTTCGCCACCCTTGTCCGGTGGATCAAGCCCCCCGTGCTTGAACCGTCCCCGGAATATGCAAGGCGTGACAAAATGCCCAATAAAAGACGGCCAACCGAGGCAGTCAACAAAGTTTCCCTTCCGGAAATCCAGGGTGTGGATACCGAGTCGGGTCTGTTGCGCATGGGTGGCAACATCAGAGGATATCTGAATCTTTTAAACAAATTTTGCATCAACCATGCCGATGCCGATGCCGTCATGCGTCAGGCATTGACAGCCAGGGATTTGACCATGGTGGAACAACAGGCTCACACGTTGAGAGGGGTCTCGGCCACCATTGGTGCCTGCACGCTGGCGGGGAAAATCGAATTTTTGGAGTCGGCCATCAAGGCAAAATCCGGTTCTGAACGCATTGAAAATTTATTGGATGATATGGCCTCCGAATTGGCCCGCGTTTGCACAGGTATCCATCAATCCTTGCCCGGTAAAACCGCACAGGTAAAACCGAAACCGGTCATGGAAGAGACACCCGATCTGCTTGACAAACGTAATCAGCTTTTCAAAAAAGCGGCCAGACAGTTGGCCCTGTTCGATACGGCCATCGTGCATACCCTGTCGGCCATGCATGACTGCGGCCTGTCCACAGAAACGCTGGGGTGGGTGACCAAAATGGAAGAGCAGGTGGCACAATATGAACTCGAAGGGACTGCTGAGACCTTGATACACTGTGCCAGTACCCTGGGCATTGATCTGGAGACGGAAGATGCCTGACGAGACCACACGACCCTCCATCCTGATCGTGGATGATGTCCCTGGAAATCTGGATGTTCTCAAGAATGCCCTGGAGGATGAATATATCGTTCGTGCCGCGCTGAATGGTCCATTGGCTCTGCGGTTGGCGGTCATGGAACCCAGACCGAACCTGATTTTGTTGGACATTGTCATGCCAGGCATGGATGGATATGAAGTCTGCCGACAACTGAAAGAGGATCATCGCACCCAGGGCATTCCGGTCATTTTTGTCACGGCCAAGTCGCATGGCAAGGATGAATTGGAGGGATTGCAGGTGGGTGCGGTGGATTACATTACCAAACCCATCAGCCCCCTCATTGTCAAGGCCCGCGTGCGGCTGCATTTGGCCCTGGAGGAGAAAAACCGTCGTCTGTTTGAGATCAATGGACACCTGACCGACAGCATGGAGCAATTATCGGCCTCGGAAGAGCGGTTTCGCAGTCTGGTGCAGACCATTCCAGATATTGTTTACAAGATTGATGAGAAAGGCCACTTCACCTTCCTGAACAAATCGATCGAACGGCTTGGCTATCACCAGGCAGACCTCATTGGCAAGCATTTCTCGGAAATCATTCACAGCGAGGATCTGAACGAAGTCAGTCTGGAAAGGGTATTGGAACGGATTGGTAACGGGGCACCCAATCCGGAACAAAAGCTGTTCAATGAACGTCGGTCGGGCGTTCGCATGACGGTCGGAATGGAAATCCGCATGAAGATCAAGAACGGACAATCCAATCGCGTCTATGAAATCAGGAACATCGGCCAGGATATCATCAGCGTTGAGGTCAACAGCACCGGCCTGTACGGAGAGAACAGAAAGGAAACATCTCGCAGCGACCGTCAGTATGTCGGAACTGTAGGCGTTATCCGGGACATTACAGATCGTCTGAAAGTTCAGGACGCCTTCATGGAAGAAAGAAAGCTGCTCCGGCAATTGATCGATGCCGTTCCCCTGCCGATTTTCTTCTTCGAAAGTCAAGGCAAACTGATCTTTTCCAATGACGCTTTTCAAAAATTCACCGGGATGGATGGCAATAACCTGGATGGAATCGATCTGAATGAACTGTTTTGTCTGGATGACCAACCAAAAATAGATGCCATGGTCAGTCATTTGCTCGAAAACCCGGAGGAGGATCGCATCCACCAAAAGATAGAGTTGAAATCCCACGATGATCAAATCCACCCCATCGACGTCATCCTGCTCAAGTTCCAAAAATCGGATCAGGCCACGCCAGATGTTATCGGTGTTCTGGTCGATTTTACTGAACAAATGGCATTCACGACCCGATTGATTCAGGCCAAAAAATATGCCGAGGAGATGGCGGGAAAGGCCACTCTGGCCAGTCATGCCAAGGGAGAGTTTCTGGCCAAGATGAGCCACGAAATTCGTACTCCCCTGAATGGCGTGATTGGTTTGACCCATCTGTGTCTGCAAACGGAATTGACCGGACAACAGAGGGACTATCTGGTCAAGGTCAGTGTCAGTGCCAATACCCTGCTGCAATTGATCAATGACATCCTGGATTTTTCCAAGATTGAGGCGGGAAAGCTCATTATGGAAGTCGTCGAATTTACCCTGGATGAAGTCCTGGGTGGGGTGGTCGCTGCCCTGAGCATCAAGAGCCATGAAAAGGGATTGGAACTGCTGTTGGATACCAAGAGGAATATCCCCCTTTGTTTGCAGGGAGATCCGCACCGCCTGGGACAAATCTTGACCAACCTGGTCGGCAACGCCATCAAATTTACGGAAAAAGGGGAGGTTTCCATCACCATCGAAGTGATGGAAGAGACAGAGGTGAGCGCGTTGCTCCAGTTTACGGTTCGGGATACCGGCATTGGCATGACTCCAGAACAGGTGAGCAATCTGTTTCAGGAGTTTTCCCAGGGAGACAGCTCCATTACCAGAAAATATGGTGGAACCGGGTTGGGGCTGGCAATCAGTAAGCGTCTGGTGGAGATGATGGAGGGCCGGATAGAGGTTGCCAATGAACCTGGGCGTGGCAGTCGCTTCACATTCACGGCCCGCTTCAACAAGGTGGAGGCACCGGTGATGGAGATTCCCATGCCACCGGACAATCTCCGAGGAATGCACATCCTGGTCGTGGACGACAACGAAGGTGCCAGGCAGATCATTGCCGAGCATCTGAAGTCTTTGAGCTACCATCCGGTTTGTGTCGCAGACGGGGAGGCGGCCATTGAAGCCATTGTCGCGGCCGATGGGGAAAATGCCGGGTTTGATCTGGTTCTGATGGACTGGAGAATGCCTGGCATGAGTGGCATGGAAGCCGTCCGGCATATCAAGAAGACGTTGTCTCTGCAAAAGACTCCCAACATTATCATGGTGACCGCTTATGGCCTGGAATATATCGAATCATCGGAGGAAGAGAAGAGCCTGTTGGACGGTTTCTTGATGAAACCGGTTAATATCACCTCCCTGTTGGATGTCATCATGATCGTCTTCGGCCATGAGGCGACGAGGCAGTTGGTGAGTCGCTCAAACAGCCCATTTGCCCATTTGGCGGGAGCCAAAGTGCTTCTGGCAGAGGACAATGAAATCAACCAGCAGGTGGCGCAGGAGTTGTTGGAGCAGGCTGGCATTGAGGTAGTCATCGCCAATAACGGACAGGAAGCGGTTGCCCTGGCGATCAGAGACCATTTTGACGCCATATTGATGGATCTTCAGATGCCGATCATGGATGGTTTGACGGCCACCAAGCGCATCCGGCGCGAAAAGAGTGCCGACATGTTGCCCATCATTGCCATGACGGCCAATACCATGAATGGCGACCGGGAAAAATGTCTGAATAAAGGCATGAATGACCACATTGCCAAACCAGTGAACCCGGAGATGATGTATGAAACCCTGGCCAGATGGCTCCCAAGCCGACCCGACTTGCCCTTGCAACCACCTGTTCTATCGCATCCAGGAAGAGTCAAAGGGCTGGTTCTCCCCATTCCGCCTCTGCCTGGCATTGATCTGGCCAAAGGAATGGGCAATATGGGAAACAATGCCACGCTGTATCGCAAGGTGCTGTTGAAGTTTGCCCGCAATCAGGGCGGAGCCTGCCTGGAGATGGATCGGTGCCTGGCATCCAGGAATTTCACGACATTGGAACATATTGCCCATGCCTTGAAGGGGGTTTCTGCTACCCTTGGCATCTTGAAATTGGCGGATTTGGCTGGAAGGATCGAAAAACAATCGATGAATCCAGAGGGATTGAAAGAGTTGCCGGAATTGCTGGTCAAGATATCCAAGGAACTGGCGCATATCGTATCGACCATCGAAACCACACTGGTGCAGGAGACCAGCATCGCGACGAGAGAGGAGCAATCGGGGGCTGATGTCAGTTCGGAAGAGTTGGCTCCTTTATTTCGGAAGGCTGTCCTGTTGCTCGCTGATTTTGACTCTTCGGCGGAAAAGATGGTGGAAGAGATCGAACATCTCGCACGCAGTGGCGTCCGCCGAAAAAGGATGGAATCCATCAAGGCGGCCCTTGGTGCCTATGATTTTGAGATCTGCCTGTTGCTTTTTCGGGCCTGGGCCAAAGAGGAAGGCATTTATCTGGAAGACAACCAACCGTGAACGATCAAGAACATACACCAGACAAAACCATTCTTATTGTTGATGATGTTCTGGAAAATCTCGACATTCTGAAGGGGCTTCTGGAGTCCCACTATCGGGTCAAGGTGGCGATCAATGGCCGGATAGCGATCAAAGTGGCTCTCTCTTCGCACCCGCCAGATTTAATCCTGCTGGATGTGATGATGCCGGAGATGAATGGCCATGATGTGTGTCGGTTTCTCAAGCAGGATGATCGGACGCAAGACATCCCCATTCTGTTTGTCACTTCAAAAGCCGAGGTGGAAGACGAAAGCAAGGGGTTCGAGTTGGGGGCGGCCGATTATTTGCTCAAACCCGTCAGCCAGTCTATCGTCCTGGCCCGGATCAAGACCCACCTGGCCTTGAACGACCAGAGGAAACTCCTGGCTGATCAGGTCAAAGTGCGCACGGCCCAGCTGATGCTCCGCAATATTGAACTGGAAGAGACCCGTCGGGAAGTGATCAACCAACTGGGCCGGGCAGCAGAGTACCGGGACAATGAAACCGGCATACATGTGCTGCGCATGAGCCGATACGTCAGACTCCTGGCGTTGCAATCTGGCCTCAGCGAGCCGGAAGCGGAACTCTTGATGCTGGCGGCCCAGATGCATGACTTGGGAAAAATTGGTATTCCCGATCGCATACTGCTCAAACCCGGGAAATTGACGGAGGAGGAATTTGCTGTCATTCAGACCCACTGCGATATGGGCTATAAAATTATTGGCGAGCAGAAATCCGAAATACTGACTCTTGGTGCTTCTATCGCTTTGACCCATCACGAGAAATGGAACGGTCGAGGCTATCCGAGGAATCTCTCAGGAGAGGCCATCCCCATGACAGGACGTTTGACGGCCGTTGGAGATGTATTTGATGCCTTGACCTCTGTTCGGCCCTATAAAAAGGCCTGGTCGGTCGATG
Source organism: uncultured Magnetococcales bacterium (assembly GCA_903913345.1). GTDB lineage: Bacteria > Pseudomonadota > Magnetococcia > Magnetococcales > Magnetaquicoccaceae > Magnetaquicoccus. The sequence continues at coordinate 8,492 of CAIWLA010000335.1, forward strand.
AGGCCTTGGCTCTGATCGCCAAAGAGGGGGGAGAACATTTTGATCCTGGACTGGCTGCAATCTTTGTCGGTTTAATGTCTGAAATTATTGAAATTATGGGCCAGTATCAAGAAAAAACAGCATGACGGAATCCATGCAGAACAGCACAGAACATTCCATATGACGCCACCCTGGTTGATAGTCATCCAGGATAATCCGCTGACATGAATCGAAAAAAATGGACAAAAGGAACCATGATGAACACCAACCCATCTGACATTCTAAAACCCATGGAAGGCAGCATCCTGCTGGTGGATGATCAACCGGAACAGATTGATATTATCAAATCGGCGTTGGAACAAAATTTTATTGTCAAGGTTGCCGTCAAAAGCAAGCTTGTGTTCCAAATATGTCGTGCAGGCGTCATTGATCTCATCCTCCTGGATGTGATGATGCCTGACATGAACGGGTATGAGATCTGTCGACAATTGAAGAGCAATCCCGCAACACGAGACATACCGGTTATTTTCTTGACCAGCAAGGATACTCAGAACGACGAGTCAATGGGTTTGCAACTGGGCGCTGTCGATTTCATCCGCAAACCCAGCAGTCCGGCCGTTGTGTTGACCCGGTGCCGCAATACGATTACCCATCTGCAAGCAAAGGGGGAATTAAGTCGAAAAAACGAGGAACTCAAACAGACACTGGAAGAACTGAAACATGCCATGGAGATTCGCGAGGATATGGAACGTATTTCCCGGCATGATCTGAAGGGTCCACTGTCCAGTATTATTGGTTTTCCAGAGCTTGTTCTGGAAGGTGACAACCTCACGGAACAACAAAGAAAGTTTATCAAGAGGATTGAACAAAGTGGTTATACATTGCTGGAGATGATCAACAGATCACTGGATCTTTTCAAGATGGAAAATGGCACGTATATCCTTCAACCTGAAAAAGTCGATCTATTGATCATCTTGAAAAAGATTGTGGATGATCTCGGAATCAAGTCCGCTCACAAGGAAGTCCAGATTGATATTGTTGGCGAAGAGGGTTCTGACAATCTTGAGTCATTTCTTATCGTGGGTGAGAAGATGCTTTGCTATTCACTTTTCTACAACCTGATTTTGAACGCCGTCGATGCCTCTTGCAAGAAGGGGAAGGTTGACATTCATCTGACAACGGATGGCGGTTTCAGGACCATCCAGATCATCAATCCAGGGGAAGTTCCCCATGCCATTCGGGAACATTTTTTCGACAAGTATATTACTTCTGGCAAGAAAGATGGAACCGGCCTGGGCACCTATTCCGCCTGGCTGGCCGCAAAAACGCAAGGCGGCAAGATCGACCTGGATATGAGTCAGAGCGGAGAAACATCGGTGATGGTGACCTTGCCATGTCCGCCATGAAGCGATACAGCCCGTCCCGGAAGAAGGATCCATGTTTAAAAATCGATTTTTAATGATTCACATTGGTGATGGATTTTTGATTCATCTGGTTCTGGAAGCTGTGTTGGTTCAGCGGGACATGGCGTTTTGGACAGTTTTCGTTAGCTATAAATCCAGCAGCAGATGGATGGAAAGATCCGCAAACAGCGTCTCCTGCCTTTTCTTTAAAAGGACCACCATCTCGTCTACCATTACACCGATTCCTCGTTCTTCCGATATGGATTCAGTGGGCGCATTTGCGTCCGGCTATTCA
>CAIWLA010000336.1 GCA_903913345.1 uncultured Magnetococcales bacterium
CTTTTGCCAATGGTTGGACGGATGAACAGCAACTCCCCGCCGATTGCCCCGGTATCCAGACACTGATCCTGTCCAAGGGTGCTCCCGAATGCAGATTTCTGTTGCAGGGGACAGTGATTGATGGTACAAGAGATCCAACTACCCTTGTGGTTTCGACTGCAAGGCGCGGGGCCTCTTAGGAGGCCCCTGCTTTTTGGAGCTATCGCATGCGCACTGTCGTCTATGTGGACGGATTCAACCTCTACTACCGCGCCTTAAAAAACACTTCCTGGAAATGGCTCGACCTGATGACTTTGTTCCGCAAGGTTCTTCAGGGGCATCACCAGATTGAGCGCATCAAGTATTTTACTGCCCATGTAAATGCCACCCAGACCAATCCCTCCAAGTCGTTGCACCAACAAATCTATCTTCAGGCATTGAAACATCATTCCCCAGAGGTGGATGTTTTCCTGGGGCACTTCCTTTCTCATGTAGTTGCTGCTCCTCTGGCAAAGCCTGAGGGCAAACAGCGCATGGTGGAAATCGTCAAAACCGAAGAAAAAGGATCGGACGTTAACTTGGCCGTGCACCTTCTGAATGATGCTTGGCTTGACGCCTATGATTGTGCAGTGGTCGTGTCCAACGACAGTGACTTGGCCGAATCCATGCGCCTTGTGAGACTGCACCATCAGAAGCTGATCGGCTTGATCACTCCAGGTGCCAGTCACCCCTCACGGGAGTTGTTACGCCATGCCGACTTTGCCCGTCACATTCGCCCAGGAGCCTTGAGCCAGTCCCAATTGCCGGATCCGATTCCAGGAACCAATTTCCGCAAACCTGCCGACTGGTAGAACCCCGCAAACCAAAAAGTGCGCATAGCGCGGATCCATCAGACAGCAAATGGATCCACTACCTGATTAATGTGCAACAAGGCCATCATCCCTTTGCCGTCGAGTTGAACATCCAAAATGCGGTAGCTCAGGCCATTGATCGCCACCTCGTCACCGGCCATGGGATCGATGCCCAAATCGGCCACTTTGATCTCCACTACAGGGTGCGGTACGACGGCATCCATGCCACCAGTTCCCATGAGAGTGACGTTTTCCCATTTCTCATCGAACACCCCCACCAAGTCGATGGGGGTACCACCCAGTTCCGTCCGAGTTTCGATGGAAGGGGTGTAGATGACCGGCACCCCAAAGGTGGCCAGACAGGACCGGTTCACCAGCGCGAGCAGCTTGTCCCAGCGACCCGTCACGCCACCACCCCGTTCAGTCGCACCCGGACGGTGCTGTCCCCAATGGCGGCGGCCACGATGGCGCACCCAATCAGGGTGTTGCCCGCAGCGGTGGTGGTGACGTTGTTGGTAGCGGAAATCCAGTAAACTTTCGCCCCTTGAGTGATGGCCACAGCGGCCTTGGGCAGGTCCACCACGCCGGTGACGGCCATTTCCACATTATCGCCCGTTGCGGCATCGGAACTGGCCACGCCGAACAGTGCCCCGACCATAAATCCGGAACCGCTGGTCAAGATTGCAGGCGCGACCACCGTGACGATATCGCCTGGTTGAATCCAATTTTTCATGGTATCTCCTTTACTTATTGAATGAAGGATCAAGGGGTGGTAGAGTTTTGGGCACGGTTCAAAACAGGGTAACACTTTTTCCGCCTGTGTTTTTTGCATAACCATGTAAACACAGCACTTTTCCATGCGATGGGTGTCCCTGAGTGTTACCCTGGCCCCCGACAATAGA
>CAIWLA010000337.1 GCA_903913345.1 uncultured Magnetococcales bacterium
AGTTGGACTATACGGATAAAATCAAGGATCTGCTGCACTATGATGCCCGTATTGTTCGGGCTGTGCAGTCCGTCGAGCATCAAGGGGTGGTTGACCTGTTGAAGCCGATCAGCCACGGGGAAGTGGTATCGGACAATGGGGATCTGCCCATGACAACGTCGCTTTCTCACTGTGCCTGAGCGACCCTGCCAGGGGGAGACAATCCCCCTGAACCCCTGATGTCTTTTACCCCCGATCAAGAAATCCTCTGCATCTCCCAGGCCCGATGGAAGGCGGCTTTGCGCTGAAAATCACGGGGAATGGTCTGCGCGGTGATCTCGGTACACCGCATATCGGCGGGCACCCGCTCTGGATCCAGGCGGAACCGCCGCGCATGGGTCAAAAAAATCAACAGACCACCGGGGGCAAGCAGGGTTCGGCAACGGGCCAGTAACGCCCCGTAATCACGAATGATATCCCAGTCACCGGCCATGCGTTTGGAATTGGAAAAGGTGGGCGGGGCCAGAAAGATCAAATCAAACCGGGCCGTTTGGCCCTCTATCCACCGGAGGCAGTCGGCCTGGATCAGTTGATGTTGCGGACCGGGTTTCTGACCATTGAGTATCAGGTTGCGTTCCGCCCAGGCCAGATAGGTGTGGGAAATATCGACCAGCACCGAGGATTGGGCACCCCCATCGATGGCATAGACCGTGGCGGAACCGGTATAACCGAACAGGTTCAAGAACCGCCGCCCACGGGCCAATTGGCGAATATGGTGGCGCAACTGTCGCTGATCCAGAAACAGCCCGGAATCCAGATAATCGGTTAGATTGACCAAAAATTTCAGGCCGCCTTCGGTCACCGCCAGCAGGGAGCGGTCGTCGGCCTGTTTTTCATACTGGGTGGCACCCGACTGGGGTTGGCGCACCTTGATGCAGATCCGCTCGGAGGGTACCTTCAAAACCTGGGTGATTCCCGCCACCATTTCGGCAAACCGCTCTCGCGCCTTCTGGGGATCGATGGTTTTGGGGGCATGGTATTCCTGGATGTGAATCCACTCGCCATACCGATCGACGGCGGCGGCATATTCCGGCATGTCGGCATCATAGAGACGCAGACATTCAATCCCCTCCCGCTTGGCCCAGGGGAGCAACTGTTTGAGATTCTTTTGCAATCGGTTGGCAAAATGGTTGACCGGGAGATCCGCGCGCCCGGTTGCGGGTGCGGGATCGGGCAACGAGGGGTCGCGGATCCATAGACGGCACGGCAACGGACCGTTGTGGAGGGGATATTCCCGCGTGGGCCGCTCGCCCATGTTGTGGAGCAGGTCGTCACGGGCGGTAAAGACCGCCTGCCGCCAACCCGGAAAGCCGGTACGCAGTTGTTCGCCCAATTTTTGATACAGAAAACGGAGTTCATCCTCTTCGCCCTGGCGCACCCCATACGGCGGGTTGACCACCACCAGGCCGAAAGGGAGCGTGGAGGGCAGAGAGAGGTGCTCTATCGCGCACTGTTCAAAGCGAATGTGCTCCCCCAGTCCGGCGGCGGCCCCGTTTTTGCGGGCGGCGTTCACGGCTCTGGGATCGGCATCCCAGGCCAGGATGGGTGGCAGACGGCTCAGCCCTTCCTGCCCTTTTGCCCGTGCCTCGGCCAGGAGAGAGGGCCACTCTTTGGTATCAAACCAGGGCAATTTCTGAAAACCGAAGGCGGTCCGGGAGAGGCCTGGGGCCACGCCAGCGGCCATCCAGGCGGCCTCGATGGGAAAGGTTCCGGATCCGCACATGGGATCGGCAAAGCCGCCCCCGGCGGCGGCCACCTCTGGCCAGTCGGCCAGGAGCAAAATGCCGGCGGCCAGGGTCTCCTTCAGGTTGGCTTCCGTGGGGGAGACACGCCAGCCCCGGCGATGCAACCCCTCCCCGGAGAGATCCAGACTGATGCGGGCGCGATCTTCCTGGATGCGCACATGAATGCGCAGATCCGGTCGTTCGGTATCGACCGAGGGGCGTGGTCTGCCCAGGGCGCGAAAGCGGTCCACCACGGCATCCTTGACCTTGAGGGCACCGAAATGGGTGTTGCGGAACGCGGCATTGCTCCCCACAAAATCGACGGCCAGGGTGGCATCGACGGGCAGGTGCTCTTCCCATGGCAGTTGCACCAGGGCGGCGTGAAAGGCCTCCACGGGCGCGGCGGGCACCCTGGCGATGGGCAGCAGCAGGCGACTGGCCACCCGTGACCAGAGGCAAATGTTCATGGCGACGGTCGAGGTGCCATCGAAGGCCACCCCGGCCAGGCCGGGTCGCAGGCGAACGCCGCCCAGCGCGCGCACCTCTTTGGCCAGTTGTGGCTCAAAGCCGGTTGCGGTGGTGGCAAAGAATGGGTATTCCATGTATAGTGCCCATAGCAGGAGGAGCGGTTGACTATAAAGCCAAACGAACGGTTTGGCCATGGCTGAAACCGTGTGCCGCCCACTGTCTGCACCCAGGCGCAAAAAAATCCAAGGATGCCGAGTATGATACGCAGAAAACGGGGGGGATCGCTTTCATTGCAGCAACGGGGGCGCATTGCGACCACCGAGCAAAAACGGGCCGATACCCTGGCAACGCACGGGGATGCCCTGTTGCACTGTTTGGGGCGTGAGGCCTTTGGCCCAGAGGAGGAGGGGCTGGTCATTGCCCATTATGGTCTGAACCTGGAGGTGGAAGATGTCGCCGGGGGCCGCTTTCGTTGTGCGGTACGCAAGAGTACAACGGAGGAACCGGTCTGTGGGGATCGGGTGGTATGGATGCGTGCGGAGAATGATCAAGGGCTGATCAACCGGATACAGCCCCGTGTTTCGGTCTTGCAACGTCCTCTGTCGGCGCAGCGGTTGCAGATTATTGCCGCCAATGTAGACCGTATTTTTGTGGTTTTTGTCGCCACGGATCCCAATATTGGGCTGTTGGACCGCTATCTGGTGGCGGCGGGGGTGGCGGGGATTGAGGCCGTCATTGTGGTCAACAAGATGGACCTGGTGGCGGATCGTGAGACCTTGCGGATCTCATTCAGCCATTATGAGCGGATGGGCTATCGGGTCATTTTTACCTCCACAGTGGAGCAGACGGGGTTGGCGGAACTGGCCGAAGCGATGACCGGGCGCATTTCGGTCCTCGTTGGGGAGTCGGGCACGGGCAAATCGTCATTGATTGCCCAATGGATCTCGGCGGACTCTTTGAAAATTGGCCGGGTCAATCGGGAGAGCGGCAAGGGGCGTCACACCACCACGGTGACCTCCTTGTATCATCTGCCCGGAGGGGGAAGTCTGATTGATTCGCCGGGTATTCGGGAGTTTGGTCTGCATGCCGTTGTCGCCGGTCAGGTGGCCCGTTATTTCCCGGATATTGCACCCTGGATGGGGCAATGCCGTTTTTCCGATTGCCATCATGGGGGAGAACCGGATTGTGCGGTGCAACGGGCGATTCAGTCCGGGCAGGTTCATCCGGCCCGTCTGGAAAGCCTGCAACAGATTCAACGCACACTCTTGCAGGAAAAATTATTTTGAAGGTTGACGGCGGTCGTTTTATCCATTAGATTCCTCCTCCTCTCCCTCGCACAAGAGGGAACCGATGTACGCGCTCGTAGCTCAGCCCGGATAGAGCAACTGGCTACGAACCAGTAGGCCGGAGGTTCGAATCCTTCCGAGCGCACCACTTGAAATCAATGACTGAGCAAAAACGAGCAGTCTGCAAGGGCCAGCCGGGTAGCAAAAGTGGCCATGCAATAAAGGGTTGATGCCTCCATCGGTTCCGGCTCCCGGTGGGGGTTTTTTTTTGTCCGTTCGGTTGGAACCTGTCAATGAAAATGATACACTAAGGAGTGTGCGTCATCGGGCACATCCAGGGCAAATCAAAGTCTTCAGGATCTGCCGGGGGACGATGGTTCCAATGGATGATGGCCGGAGCCATCTG
>CAIWLA010000338.1 GCA_903913345.1 uncultured Magnetococcales bacterium
GGCTCATCCCGCAACCCCTCCAGATTGGGACACTCCCGCGCATGCAGGGTGATCCCCTTGCCCGTCGTGACAATGCCCACAATGGCATCCCCAGGCACCGGAGAACAACAACGGGCCGCCACCACCGCCATCTCCGCCAACGCCCCCTCCAAACGCAAGGCCGGAATGACCCCTTCAGCCGCTTTGGCCGCGACCGACCGCGCCTTGGCCGTGGGAGATCCCCCCTTCTGTACCCATTCGGGAAACAAACGACTCACCACCTGCAACGGCGACAACACCGAAGAACCGACCTGGGCCAGCAACTCCTCCACATCGATCAGCTTGAACAACTCCACCGCCTGCTGCATGAGCTTGTCGCTCAGGCTCAAACCATGACCGGTTTTCTGGATCTCCCGACCCAACAACTCCCGACCCAGGGCAATGGATTGCTCCCGACACCGATTTTTTTCCCAACGGTTGATACGATACCGGGCCTGCCCGGTCACCACAAACCGCAACCAGTCCAGATTGGGGTGCTGATGGCGACTGGTCAGGATCTCCACCACATCCCCAGTGGATAAAGGGGCACGCAACGGAACCATCCGACCGTTCACCTTCGCCCCATGACAATGGTCCCCCACCTCGGAATGGACCGCATAGGCAAAATCCACCGGCGTCGCCCCCACCGGGAGGGTGATAATGTCGCCAGCGGGCGAAAAGAGATAAATTTCGTTGGGAAAGAGGTCTATCTTGACATTTTCCAGAAACTGACCGGGATCTTCCGCATTTTGATGCAGCTCCAGCATCCGTTTCAGCCAGTCAAAACCGGTGGCCCCGGAATGCTTTTTGGTGTGCAGCCCCTCTTTGTAACTCCAATGGGCCGCCACCCCGCTTTCCGCCACCTGGTGCATCTTTTCCGTCCGGATCTGGATCTCCACCCGATTGCCAAACGGACCAAAGACCACCGAATGGAGCGATTGATAGCCATTGCTCTTGGGCAGGGCAATATAATCCTTCAATCGCCCCGGAATGGGCCGAAACTCGCCGTGAATCATGCCCAAAACCTGGTAACAATCCGCCTTCTTGCGCACAATGATCCGATACCCCACCATGTCATACAACGCATCCAGATTGCCCCCCTTGCGTTGCAGCTTGTTATAGATCGAATACATATGTTTTTCACGACCCAAGACGTTCCCCGTAATGTTATGTTTTTTCAACAGACGGCCCAGCAGGGCCACCATTTTGCGGACCTCATCCGCCCCACCCTGGCGATAGACCGCCACCTGCTCACACAGGGAGGCATAGACCTCCGGTTGGCTCAACTTGAAGGCCAGATCTTCCAGCTCGTTTTTGATCCAATAGATGCCGAGACGGTGGGCAATGGGGGAATAAATTTCCAGAATTTCATGGGTCAGACGCGGCGGCGGGATCGCCTGGGTGGCGGCCATCCCCCGCACCTGTTGCAGACAAATGGCCAGACGGACCAGAATGACGCGAATATCCCGTGCCATCGACAGGATCATCTTGCGCAACTCTTCGGCCTGCGGCTCGGCCTTGACCCGAGCGGACAACAGGGAGATTTTCGCCACCCCCTCCACCAGAAAGGCGACATCCTCCCCGAATTCCTTTCGGACCTCCTCCAGCGTCAAGCGGTGACTGGCCACCCCTTCGAGCAGGAGACCCGCCGCAATCGAGGCCATATCCAGGCGCAAATCCACCAGGATGCCCGCAATCTCCGGCAGATAAAGCGGCACCCCTCCCTGGACAGGGGGAAACGGGAGGTTCGATCCTTCGTCAACCGGTGCGGCCACCCCTTCCCGGTCCACAACGATGGTGGATGGCTTGGTGGAGATCTCCCAGCCCCGCTCCAGCAGACCGACATGGTGCCTCAGGCGGGAGAGAAAGGCCTCGTCCACCCCCGGATGATAACCCCGGATGCGCTCCACCAACCCCGCCCACCAGGAGACCTCTGCCTTGTTGTCGGAGGGCTTGCTCACCGGTTCTCCTCATACTACCAATGGCCGGTGCAGGCGATCCTCGACCGCCGACAGCCCAACCAATGGTCAATCATCGGTATCCTCGGCATCCTCATATTCTGCCGAAAAATCATCGGTATCGTTGGCCGAAGTCAGTCCCAGGAGGGTATCAAACGTCTCCTCCTCGGCCTCATCAAAATCCCCTTCCTGCACCCCAGGCAGATGGATCTCTTCATTCATCAGATCCCGTGCCTCCGCATCCAGCGGCGTGGTCAGATACTCCTCATCCGGCAGGGTACGCCGCCCCATCGGCTCTTTTTCCAATGCCTCCAGATCGAGCAAACCCTCCGCCAGCTCGCGCAGGGCGATGACCGTCACCTTGTCGTTGTTGACCGGAACCAACGGCTCCGCACCCGCCATGAGCTGCCGCGCCCGCTTGGAGGCCAACAGCACCAGATCAAAGCGGTTGGGAACATGTTTCAAACAATCTTCAATGGTTACTCGTGCCACGGGTTCACCTCAAATTAAACGCTGAAAAGACAGGAATATCGTCTGGAAAGAGAGAGACAGGGGCTTCGCCCCTGGACCCCACCAGGGGGATAATCCCCCTGGACCCCTGATGAAGAAAAAAATCAGGCAAACGTCGCCAGGATGGCCTGGATCGCATCCCCCGCCCGCGAGCGACGCAACCGCTCTGCCGTCACAATGGCCACCAGTTCGTGGCGCGCACGGGTCAAATCGTCGTTGATCAACAGATAATCATACTCCGCCCAATGGGATATCTCTTCCCCCGCCTGCGCCATGCGCCGGGCGATCACCTGGGGATCGTCTGACCCCCGACCACTCAGCCGCACCTGCAAAACCGACCGGGAAGGGGGCAAAATGGCGATGGAGACGACCTCCTCCGGGGCACGGCGGGCACGTACCTGTCTGGCCCCCTGCCAGTCAATGTCCAACACCACACACTCCCCCCGCGCCAGGACCGGATCCACATGAGCCAGGTCGGTGCCATAACAGTGGCCAAACACCTCCGCCCATTCCAAAAAATCGCCCCGTTCGACCCGTGCCCGAAAGGCCGCCTGGTCCACAAAATGGTAGGACTGCCCAGCCACCTCCCCCGGTCGGAGCGAACGGGTGGTGGTGGAGACCGACAAAGAGACCCCCGCCACCGTCTGCACCAGATGTCTGGCCAACGTGCTCTTCCCGGCCCCAGACGGCGCAGACAAAATGAGGATAAATCCCTGACCACGATTCTGTACAGAGTAACTCATTATCGCAACCTATTCCAGATTTTGTGCCTGTTCGCGCAATTTTTCCACCACCAGCTTCATCTCCACCCCCAAACGGGTCAACGTGCCGTTCTGGGACTTGGAACAGAGGGTATTGACCTCCCGATTCAGCTCCTGGCAAAAAAAATCGAGCCGTCGTCCCACCGGTGCCGATCCGGCCATCAGGGTATGCAGTTCGTGTACATGGAGCCGCAACCGTTCCACCTCTTCGGCGATATCGATCCGATTCAGCAGGATGGCCACCTCCCGTGCCAACTCCCCCGGTTCCACCCCGTTGCCGGTCAGATCCGCCACCCGTGTCTGGAGCAGACGCTGTTGCTCGCTGCGCAACGCCGGCACCAATGTCTCCACCTCTTGCAGCAAGGCCGAAAACCCCTCCAGCAAGGGCTGAATCACCCCGGCGAGTGCCCGACCCTCCGAGGCGCGGGCGATCTCCAGTTGGCCAGCGGCCACCTCCAACAGGGCCAGGGCGGCCTCCAGAAAGCCCGGCGCATCCCCTTCCGGCAGGGCGCGTTCCCGAATCAAACCCGGCCATGCCAGCAGCCGATCCATGGAGATCCGGCCGCAATGTTCGGCGGAGGTGCCGACCCGTGCCACCTGCGCCTTGACCTGGGCCTCCAGGTGGAGGAGATCCTGCAAGAGTTCGTTGTCCAGTTCCAGCCGTTGACCGGTGGCCGATTCGGTCACCAGGAGGAGTTCACAATCCAGGTGACCCCGATCAAACCGGGCCTGCAACCGTTTGCTCGCCTGCCCTTCCAGGTCGTGCCAGTTGCCCGGCCAGTTGCCGGGACGGCGAAATGCCAGGTCCAGATAGCGGTGGTTGACCGAGCGCAGACGCCAAACCATGCGAAACCCCGCATAGCTCCCCTTCTCCTCGGCAAAACCGGTCATACTGTTTGGCATGCACTCACCTTGTTTGGACCAAAAGCGGGATACAGCACAAAAAAGGGGGCGTATCTGGCGATATGCCCCCTTTCCTGGCATGAACAGACCACCATTTCCAGGCCATGCCGACACGCCGCTCCTGCCCACTGGCCGCCTGGAACGCACCCGTCAACACCGCCTGCAGAGAATGGCCTCATTCTCCCCTGTGCAGGAGATCAACTGTGAATCGCGTCATACTTGGCTTGCAACTCGTCTCTGGTCTCTTCATGATCCGGATCCTGGATGATGCACTCCACCGGACAAACCTCCACGCACTGAGGTTCGTCAAACGCCCCGACACACTCGGTGCACAGATCAGAGTGGATGTAATAGATATCACTGTCCACATCGGACCCATCGGTAATCGCCTCGTTGGGACACTCCGGCAGGCAAACGTCACAATTGGTACAATCTTCACCGATAATCAAAGCCATCGTTGGAACTCCTTCTGCGTAGATTCAGTTTCAATCCATACCCGATCCAAAAACCGGGTAAAGCCTACCTGGAAACCTGCTTGTTACCAGACTTGGTGCCACTTGGCAAGCAACTATCATCAGCCAGCCATTATTTTATCTTCACATCCCTTCATCCGGGCGAATGAAGAGGCTCGCCTGTCAAGTGCGGCGGTCGCCTATGGAAAGAGTGGCCATTGTTCCAGCCCGGTCTGCTCTTCCAGTCCAAACATTCGATTCATGTTTTGCACGGCCTGCCCTGCCGCGCCCTTGACCAAGTTATCAATCACCGACACCACTGTCAACCATCCGGTACGGGTATCGATGGTCACGCCGATATGGCAGAGGTTGGAGCCGCGCACATGGTTGGTGGCGGGCCACCGACCCGGTTCGAGCACCTGGACAAACGGCTCGTCCCGATAGAAGTGCCAGAGGGTTTCGCGCCACTCCGCCTGGGACCGTACAACACGTGGCCGCAGATGGCAAGTGCTCAAAATGCCCCGTGACTGTGGCAGGAGGTGGGGGACAAAGCGGATCCGCACCTCCACCCCGGCCAAAAGGCTCAATTCCTGTTCCATTTCCGGGGTATGGCGATGACCTTCCACCTTGTAGGCCCGGAAGCCGCCTTCCACCTCGGCAAACAGGATCTCCTGATTGGCGGAGCGACCCGCGCCGCTCACCCCGGATTTGCTGTCGATGAGGATGGCGGACGGATCGATCCAATCCCCTTTCAGCAACGGGGCCAGGGCCAGCAGCACCGAGGTGGGGTAGCAGCCCGGATTGGCCACCAGACGGGCCGTTGGGATCTCCGTCCGGTGGAGTTCCGGCAAGCCATAGACCGCCTCGGCCAACAAACCGGGGGCCAGATGGTCGGTGCCGTACCATTCCCGGTAGGTCTCGGCGTTGTGCAGTCGAAAATCCGCCGACAGATCGATCACCCGCACCCCCCGTTCCAGCAAGCCGGGCACCTCCCGCATGGAGGCGACGTGGGGCAGGGCGCAGAAGGCCACATCCAGGGACTCCACCCCGTCCAGGCCCCCCAGGGGCTGGCAAATCAACTCTGGCGTACCGGTGAGATGGGGGAAGGCGTGCCGCAGGGGTTGGCCCGCATATCGCTCGGAAGTGACATGGGCAATATGCACCCCCCCGTGCCGACTGAGCAGGCGAACCAGTTCACCACCGGTATAACCCGTGGCTCCGAGAATGGCAACGGAAAGTGTCATGTCTGATTCCTGTTCCTTTGACTCAAGGTTCCAATTTTTGTTGCGTACCGTTTCATACCGATTGGTAACAACCGACCGTATGGCAGACCCCTTGCACCACCTTGGAGAAAAAATCGGGTGTCACCCGCCCCGGATGCCGCATCACGGCCCAGGTATCCAAGGTATACATCTTGTTCAGTCGAACCCAACTGGGCTTGGGTAGCGATCCTTGCCAGATCGAGGCTGGATTCAGGGGCAAAGCGGCCTCTGACATGGGAACGGAAGTGACAGCCAACCCGATGAAATCGTCGTAGCGGTCTGGAAACGTCAGGATCAGCACTGGCCGTTTCTTTTCAACAGCAAGGCCCGAAAAGGGAAAGGGGATGAGCACCAGATCCCCAGGCTCATAAATCATTCCACACCTCGTCATCCGGGTTGTCCCACACTTTGCGCATGGAGCTTTCCTGGGCGGCTTTCAATGGATCGGGATCCACTTTATCGAGGCCATGGCGGTGGACGAGATAACCGATAAAGTCCAGCACTTCCTGGACCA
>CAIWLA010000339.1 GCA_903913345.1 uncultured Magnetococcales bacterium
TGAATGCTTTCGGCATTGACCGGTTTGTGACCCACAAATAGAGATGGCAATCGTCATCAGCAGGGATCTTGAGATCAATCAACTGATCAATCGTCATCGTTTTATAATCAGGTCATGCCCTACCGAATTGATCCTGGTCACCTTCATCTGACCAGTCCCACGGCGGGTCGATCACAATGGTGGAGAACTTGGCATCCGATTCGAGAATGGATTGCGGTGCAGTGGCCACCGTCTCCTGAATTTTGGCCGCGTTTTCCTGCCGACGTTCTTCCCGCTTTTCTTCCTTGATTTCACGCTTAACAATCAAGACCGGGACATTCTTGGCTATCGCCTCCTGCAACCGGGGGGATGCCTCTACCTCTGCGGCAAACTTGGCAGCGCGCTCGACGGTGTTCTTGCCCACTCCGTGTTGTACAGCCAAAGCGGCGGCAGTCGATGCAGGCTTGGGTGGTGGCGCAACGGATGGTCGTGTCGTGCTGGCTACGGGGGCCGGGGTGGCGACTGGATTGGTGGGGTGGCGTTGTGCCAGAGCAACTTCCCCAATTTGGGGGAGTTGCTTGTGCTGATTGGACCCGTTTCCACCTTCCCGCTTCTTCACCCGATTATACCGCCGCCCCAACAGCAGCTTGAACGAGTCGGGTGATAGGTTGCGCCTGCCAAGTTGGTTGGCGTCAATCCAGTCGGCGGCAGCGTCCCGGTCGGGGAACTTCTTCTCAACCGTCTTGAACTGAATGCTGTGCCTGGTGCAGATGTCATGGCGATTGTGGCCATCCACCAGGGTACCATCCCACACGACAAGCGGATCTCGGCACCCTTCTGCCAGGATACTGGCTTCCAACAACCTGAACTCCTCCATCGCCAAAGGCGGAATCAGACTCTTAAATTGCGGATCAATGTTGATGTTCATTTTAACCTCCAAAGGCACCCGGTGTTGGTACACCAGAGCGGGGCTGGGATCGCGGAGCGATCACCGGGCACCTTTGTAGGACCGGATAATCTCTCCCGCTTGAAATGCCCTGTACCACCAGGGCAACAAAAAAGCCGCGCAATGGTGGCTGTGAGAATTTGGGCAATAAAAAACCCGCCGCGAGTTGCCCCGGACGGGTTTGATGGTGGAAAAAAGAAAACCCGCATCAGGTTACCCTGTGCGGGTTGTGGCGATGACAGGCTAACGGTGGGCGGCTACCCTGCGCGCGTCTCCCCAATTGTAATGAGAATCGTAACACATCCTGTCAAGTATGTTCAGAAGAAAGATGTTTAAACACGGTGTTTAAACACCTTTCTTCCCGTACCCCGCATTGAGGTGAGTGGCTATCTCCAGCAAAGCCGCCATCCATCTCGACCAGATGGTTGTCCGACAAGCTCCAAACAGACGTGCGAGTTCTTTCCAGGGTTTCTGCTCTGCCCGTAGCCAGACCAACCGGACATCTTCAATCGCGATCCACCGAAGCCATTCCAAACTTTCGTCCATTCTGGTAATGGCATCCGCCGGAGGTGGTCCTGGACGAAGTTCGACGTCATTCCATCCGTAGGCTTCCATGGCCTCGTGAATGACTGTCGGCCAAGAAGAAACATAACCCGCAGGCCGTTCTCCCGGCAAGCGACGCAGGATGCTGGCGGCCTCTTCCATTCGGGCAGCGACCATTTTTTGTGTCCATTTACCGTCCATGCGCCACCTCCTTTACCGCCTGTGAGCCGAAAAGATTTTGAGCCAGATGTTTCACCATTTCCCGCTCTGGCCTGCCCAACCGTTTGAACTCCACCGTGCCACTGGTGATGGTGCCGTCGGCCTGGTGCAATGCCCAGCCTGTCTTGCTGCCCAGATCCAGTGTGAAAATCGCCCCTTCCCTTGTGGTGCCTTTGTAGGGCACAGTTGTTTCAGCCATTTCTTCCTCCTGTGGGTTGATTTGGTCAGGGTGGCGGCGGTGTCCCGCCA